>NZ_VUMX01000015.1:0-60947 GCF_009695985.1 Lactobacillus porci | reverse complement strand
CCTTGTATGATCCTCTGCCATTAAGATAATCGGAAGCAACTTGTACTTTTAATTCGGATGAATATTTGGTCATAAAGATACCCCACAATCGTTAGATGTCTATGTCTAACAATTGTAGGGCACTTCATTCGCGTTGGGTATTTTTTGTGGCTCTCTGTCAAATCGTGTTGATAGAAGTCAACTATAATTTAATAATTGGATTAAGCATCAAGCTGCTATGTACCAGCTTGATGCTTTTTCTTTGATAATGGCACCTTTTTCTTCTAACTGAATTCTAGTTATCAAATGAGTAAAATTAGCGTAGCCATAAGCAGTACGCTCAATTTGTTTAATCTTGCGGTTTGTACCTTCAAGACAGCCGTTAGATTCATCAAACTTAGCAGCGTTGAGAATATCATGAAGATTTCGTTTGAAAGTATTCAACGTGGTATGCATCATGTTGCCAACGTGATCTTTGCTTTTGATTAAATCCTTGAGCTTATCGGTATCTCTGTCTCTTAAAGCTTTACTGATATCTTGCATAAGATTGTAGGTGTTCTCAAGCTCGGGACTTAGTCTGAGTCCATCAGCTACAACTTGTTCCTGAGTCAGAGTATCCTTTAGCCTTGGTTGATGGTACGGCTTTACTTTTTCAAGATCCTCAAATGGTTTGAGATACAGTTTCCAATAATATTTAAGCAGGTTATATTCTTTGGCGCCTTTCTTGTGCTTCTTCATTTCTTGAATACGGCAAGAATTAAAAGAACGATTGAGCATTTGAACGATATGGAAACGGTCAAGAATTACTTGAGCATTAGGAAAAAGCTCCTTAGCCATGATGTCATAGTAGTAATTAAGATCCATAGTTACAGTTTTGACCTTGTTTCTTACCGTAAGAGGAAAACGTTTGAAGTAGTTGATGATATCTTTCTTAAGTCTGGTAGGCAGCACTTTAACTATTTTATGAGTATGACCATCAATAGCGATAAAGTGCAGCTGTCTGCCAACGCCTCTGAATTCATCAAAGGCTAAGTATTCTGGCAGCCAATCGGTATCTTCAACGGTAGAGTAACCGTATCGCTCCAATACGCGCTGTACAGTGTTGGTTGAGGTCGAAGTTTGTCTGGCAATGCTTTTCATGGACCAATCTTCAGTTAGAGAACCAATAATTTTACGTTTAGTGGCGTTAGAGATACAGCAGTATTTTTCTACTAATTCCGTTTCAGCCATTGAATTCATATGACAATCGCGACAAATAACTCGCTGCTTGGCTACTCTGATAAAGACAGGCAAGCTAGCATCTAAAGCAGGATAGCGCACATTAGAATATAAATGACCATTGTGGACGATATTAGTTGAGCCACAATTAAGACATTGATCTAGATGAGCTACTGCATGGTAAAACTTTGCATCGCGATTACGATACTTTCCAATTGAAATATCCAAGAATTCTAACAGTGGGTCTTTAATATTCAGAGAAAATTTAATACAATCATTGTATGAGGACATAAGCAAAACACCTTAATTTCTAAAGAGTGGTATCAAAGGATTTTATGTAGTGAGGCTTATGCCTCTTTTTTAATACAAAAAATCCTATTGATAGAATATCATAGAAATCTATCAACAGGATTTATCATAGAACCTTTTTTGTCAGACCATCTTGTCTTCACTGATGTAATGCTTGTGGCAGTAAGATGAAATGAATTGCTCAAACTTGGTGACGGCTGGCGTCAGGAAGTGGTCAACCTTCTTGAGGACATAGATTGGGTGGGTGTTGACCTCGTCTTTGATTGGCAAGACGGTGACCACCCTTGGATCAAGCTGCGGCAGGTGGGGAATAACCGCGACGCCGAAGCCCCAATGGACGAAGCCAATAATGGTATGGTCTTCAACGGCTTCCATGGCGATCTGCGGCGTCACGCCCGCGGACTGGAACATGTCGTCCAGGCGCTGGCGCAGGCCGCTTTGCTTTGAGTAGTAGATCATCGGGTACTTGGCCAGGTCAGCCAGGGAGACGGCAGATTTTTGCGCCAGGGGATGGGAGTTTGGCACGGCCGCGAACATTTCCTGGTCAACCAGGTGGGCCGCGGAGATTTTTTCTATCTCGCCTGGGGTGGTTGGCATTGATGAAATTACCAGGTCCAGATCGTCGTTAAGCAGCCGCTTGACCAATTCTTCGGTGGTGTCTTGGCTGTAGTCAAAAGTAATGCCGGCTGAGGAGTCTTCCTTGCGGAATTGGGAGATCAGTTCGGGAATCAGGTCCTGGCCCATGGTGAAGGTAAAGCCAATCCGGATGTGGCCGCGGTTGACGTCCAAGAGCTCAGAAATAAACTCTCCGCCCCGGTCCAGCTCGTCTAAGCTGGATTTGACGTACTTAAGATAGATCTTTCCGTAATTGGTCAGGCGGATATTCCGGCCTTCTTTTTCAAATAAAGGCACGCCCAGCTCGTTTTCAATGCTGCTGATGGCGTAGGAAAGGGAAGGCTGGGAGATGCCCAGGGTCTCAGCCGCCTTGGCCATGTGCTCAGTCTTGGCCAGTTCTACAAAAAAGCGCAGGTGTCTAATATTCATGGTGGTCCTCCATGTGGGTCCGTATCGTTCAAATGTTAATCTCTAATGATGGAAATAATAGAATAGTTTAATCTGCTTCGCAAGTTTGATGCTTTTGTCACGAGCGGAGAAAGCCTTTGCAGACGGGCCTTTGCGCAGTAAATAACTTGCAATCTCAGCTTGACATTCAGTAACAAACGCTCTTTAATCTTTTTTTAAATATCATTTAGCACATGGGAGGAAGACAACATGAACCTGTCCCAGAACACTGCGCGTGAATATTTTGCCGGCTATGCTTATTTCGTTTAGGAATTCAGCTAGCCGTGATTTGCCGTGCCCGCTGGATTCCACCTCAATCCAGCCTGGCTCGCGCTCAACCTTTAATGATGCTGCTCAACCATCTGGATTGAAGAAATACCAATCTGGATGGTTTTTGTATCTCGAATCACAGCGGAGAGCTGCTGAAGCCCAAAAGTCCTCAACTGCCACGTTTTTTCGTACATCGATTGCCCAAATACCAAAAACGCTCATCTAAATTAGATGAGCGTCCTAAGGCCTTGCCCAAAGTCAATGTCTTAGCTTAATGACATTGAGTTTTTCCCCGCCTCTTTTATTAATGACTATTTTTTTGCAACAGCTTCCGGTAAAGTGGCCGTTCGGCTTCGGGGATGCCCAGTAGATCCATCGCCTTGTCGGGAGTCAGGCTCGCAGATTTAATCAGGCTGATAAGATTGTGCGTAGTCACCTTTTCAGTGGTTTCTTTTGAAACTTCCTTGGTCACTTCCCTAGTGACTCTTTCAGTCGTCTCTCTGGCGACTCTTTCGGTCGTCTCTTTGATTGCCCGGTCGACTCTGACTTGGGTGTAAGGGTTAAGTACTTTGGTCATGTTGGTCACCTCATCTTCTTTGCGTTCGTTTAGCGTGTTAGCTGCTTCTTCAAAAACTTGACTGCCGGACATGGCATTCATCATGTCCAAGACCAGCTGCAGATCCTCAACCGTTACATCTTTAGCGCTTGGATGATATTCTTCACCAGCATTGGTTTGCACGAAATATTCCGCGACGTAGAAAAAAGCGCTCTTGAACCGGTTGTTGATTTCCTGCTTAGACAGGTCGCTGATTCTGAAAAAAGCCTTGATTTCGTAGTCACTGATCAGTGGCCGCATTTCTTTAGGCAAAACTTGCATATTGATGTTTTCCCGCAAGCTTCGGCTGTAGTTCCAGGCTTCTTTCCCGTAGTATACCACCACTGTGAGCACGGGATAGAGTTCTTTGCTTTTGGTAAGTTGGTAGCGGTAAGCCGCGGCATCGTAGCTCATTACCCGCGCGGCCATGTTCTTGTCCGGCCGGGTCTGGTTTTCAATGCCAACGAGCAGGATTACGACTTTTTTGGACCCAATCGTCAACAGTTTGGCAACATCGCGATCCTGGCTGTGGATCTTGCCATCAGCCTTGTAGATGCTGGTCGTATTCGTGTCCTGCAGCATTTCCGCCTTGATGACCTGCTTTCCCTTAAAAATGAACCCGTTCAGCACGTCGGCAAAAATTTCATTTTTGCCTAGCAAAGTCTTTTGGGCCATATCGTTGCTGCCATGAGTGCGGCCTCTTTGGTAAGTTGAATAACCAGACTTGGCTCTTTGGCCGCGCCTAGCATGTAGATTTCGTTTCGGCATGGTTTCTCCGTTTCTAGAAGAGAAAAAAGTCCCTTCACTTACTAATACGAAAAAAATGCCGAAAATTTTTTTGGAAAATTGCTAAAATTTTTGCGATTGTCGGTTAAAAGCTTACCGAATTTCCTCCTGTAGCTCAGCTTTTTGGAAGGCGGTGATCAAGTCCTGCAGGGCTGGGGTGATCTTGACTCCGTGCTTGGTCGCGATGAAGTAGGTAATTCGCAATTGGCGGGGGTCTAGAGGATACAGGTTGATCGGCAGGTGCTGGAGCCGCTTCAGGATGCTGGCTGAAGAAACCGTGAAGCCAACCCCGTTGACGGCCAGGTTGGTTGCCGTGATGATGCTGTTGGACGACATCCGCACCTCAGGCACGACGCGGAAGTGCTGGAAGAGCCCGTTGACCTGGTGGCGGATGGCCGACTCCCCATTGCTCAGTACGAACGGTTGCATCAGCAATTCCTTCAAGTCATAGCTGCCTGGCTCCAAAATAAACTGATCCTTAATGTAGTACTTGGAATTTTGCGGGATGACGATGTAGTAGACCTCGCCGCCGTTGATTCGGGCATCGAGCCCTTGGGCCAAGGTTTCCGGCGTCTGTCCCATGTAGCAGTCGACTTGCTCGTTAAGCAGGCGCTCCTCGCTGGCATGCGGGAAGCCTTCAGAGATCTGGATTTTGACCTGGGGATGCTTTTCCAGAAAAGCTGGCAGGATCTTCGGCAAAAGGAAGGTGCCTAAGCTTTCCAAGATCGCGATGCGGATGACTTCCTGCCCGCCGCTGGTAAAACGCTCCAGCTCATTTCTTAAGTGGTGACGCTGGGCGGAAATGTTTTCTAAATACTGGTAGTAGATCTGTCCGGATTCAGTCAGCGTGAAGGGCACCTTGTCCCGGTTGATGATCGTCGTGCCCAGCTTCTTTTCCACCCGCTTGATCAGCTGGGTCAGGTAGGGCTGGGAAATGTACAGGGACTCCGCGGCTTTGGTGAAGTTGCTGGCCTTGAGCAGGGTTTCCAGGTAGTTGAGCATGGTGTCAGGATCGTTCATGATTTTTTCTCCTTATTTTTTCGCTGTGCTCTTAACGATAACATAAATGTTATCGCTTGATAATAGTAAAAGTCTTTTGCAAAAAATAGCCGGTCTAGTACAATTAGCATGTAAAAAGAAAGCGATAACATTAAGAGCACATAAGCAAAAAAGGAGACATCAACATGTCAATGAAATCAGGTATTTACAAGGTTAAGGCCAAGGGCCACGGCTCATCATTCATGCCAATGGAAGTTACTATCAAAGACGACAAGGTAGCTGACATCACGGTTGACTCAGCTGGTGAAACCAGCGGGATCGCGGACGAAGTCTTCAAGCGTCTGCCAAAGGCCATCGTTGACGGCCAAACTTTGAACGTTGATGCTGTTTCCGGCGCCTCAATCTCTTCAAAGGGGGTTATCGACGGGGTTGCGGAAGCGATCACCGAAGCCGGCGGGGATGCAGAAGAATGGAAGCAGCGCGCTAAACCTGCTTCAGCAGCCGCTAAGGACGAAGAATACGACACTGACGTGGTTGTCATCGGTGCCGGTGGTGCTGGTCTGGCAGCCGCTACCCGGTCAATCCAACACGATAAGAAAGTTGTTATCCTTGAAAAGTTCCCACAACTGGGCGGCAACACTGCCCGTGCCGGCGGTCCAATGAACGCGGCTGAACCTGACTGGCAAAAGGGCTTCAAGGCTCTGCCAGGGGAAAAGGAAACCCTGAAGGAACTGGCTGAAACCCCAACCAGCGAAATCGACCCAGAATACGTTGCCGACTTCGAAAAACTGCGCGACCAAATCAAGGCTTACCTGGAATCAGGTGAAGACTACCTCTTTGACTCAGTTTTGCTGCACGAAATCCAAACTTACCTGGGCGGCAAGCGGGTTGACTTGAACGGCAACGAAATTCACGGCAAGTACGAATTGGTAACGACTTTGGTCAACAACGTTCTGGACTCAGTCAAGTGGTTGACTGACTTGGGCGTCAAGTTCGACCGCACGGACGTGACCATGCCGGTTGGGGCTCTGTGGCGCAGAGGCCACAAGCCAGTCGAGCCAATGGGTTTTGCCTACATTCACGTCCTTGGCGACTGGGTTAAGGCACATGGGGCAACCATTTTGACTGAAACCCGGGCAAAGCACCTGATCATTGAAGACGGCAAGGTTACTGGCGTAATCGCTGAGAAGACTGACGGCTCCAAGGTGACCGTTCACGCTAAGAGCGTCATCCTTACGGCCGGCGGCTTTGGCGCCAACACCAAGATGGTGCAGAAGTACAACACTTACTGGGAACACATCGACGACGACATCGCGACGACCAATTCTCCAGCCATCACTGGCGACGGGATTGCCTTGGGTGAAGAAGCTGGCGCTGACGTGACTGGCATGGGCTTCATCCAATTGATGCCTGTTTCAGACCCAGTAACTGGTGAATTGTTCACTGGCCTGCAGACGCCACCTGAAAACTTCATCATGGTCAACCAAAAGGGCAAGCGTTTCGTCAACGAATTCGCTGAACGTGACACTTTGGCCAAGGCTGCAATTGCCAACGGCGGTTTGTTCTACCTGATCGCTGACGACAACATCAAGGCTACTGCCTACAACACCACGCAAGAATCAATCGATGCCCAAGTTGAAGCCGGGACACTGTTTCGCGACGACACGCTTGCCGGCTTGGCAAAGCAAGTTGGCATGGACCCAGAAGTCTTGACCGACACCATCAAGAAGTACAACTCATATGTTGATGCCGGCAACGACCCTGAATTCCACAAGAGCGCCTTCCACTTCAAGTGCGAAAAGGCACCGTTCTACGCTACTCCACGCAAGCCAGCCATCCACCACACGATGGGCGGTCTGGTGATTGACACCAAGGCACATGTCTTGGACAAGGAAGGGCACGTGATCTCTGGTTTGTACAGTGCTGGTGAAAACGCCGGCGGCTTGCATGCCGGCAACCGTTTGGGCGGCAACTCACTGGCTGACATCTTCACCTTCGGCCGGATCGCGGCTGACACGGCCAACGCTGAACACCCAGCCGTTGACGCGGCCAGCGGTGCCTCCCACCACTAATTTTTGATAAAAAAGGAAATATAGTGAAAATTAGCTAGGGGAAAAGTCATGTTTTACGAGAGTCACTTCGGCACCATTTTGACCACGGTTTTGTCCATGTTCATGGGCGTGGTCATGGCCTGCTTCAGAACCATCTGCCATTCAACTGGGTCAACCTGTTTGAACTGACCGCGGAAATCAGTTTGATCGTGTTCGTCTTCAGTCTGTTCATCCCTTACAACGCGTGGGGTGACTGGTTCGCGGGCTTGTTCCACCTGAAAGAGGGCAGTCTGGCTTTCAAGCTGGTTCAAGGCATCATTCCATCTGTCGTCTTGAATTCATCCAACACCTTCATTTGTACGGCGGCAAGCATCTTCTACAATGAAGCCATTCCAAAGGCAACCCGCGTGAGCGTCTACCTGGATGGCTGCAAGAAGGCTTGGCTCCCATGCTTTGTGGTCTCCTACATCGCATCATTTGCCGCCGTTTGGCTGGGATCCAAGGTAGCTGAAAAGTATGCCAAGTAAGTTTTAGTTTGTAATGTAAGCAAGGATTTGTTGATAGAATTTTTGCGGCGAAAGTCATGGACCATTGGATAGGGTCCATGGCTTTTTTGTTCTTTGGCCAAGGCAAAAAATCTGACTTTTTGACAAAATAAAGCATTTTTCAACAAAGCCGTCTGGCTGAAAGCGCTATAATAGAAAACGCGAGAAAGAAGAAAAGCAAATCGAAGAAACGTTATTCAGATAAAGGAGAAAATCTATGGCACATTTTAGCAAAGACTTTTTGTGGGGCGGGGCAACCGCGGCCAACCAGATCGAAGGCGGCTATGACGAGGCTGACCGAGGCCTCTCAATCAGCGACGTAACGACCGAAGGCGGCTTGGATCACCCAAGAATGGTGACCTACATCGACAAGGACGGCAAGCCAGGCGAATTCGTTTCAATGCCAGGCGCGACCGACTTCCCGGAAGGGTCAACTCCAGCCGTTCTGCCAGACCGCTACTACCCTAACCAAATCGCGATCGACTTCTACCACCACTACAAGGAAGACATCAAGTTATTTGCTGAAATGGGCTTCAAGGTCTTCAGAATGTCCATCTCCTGGTCCAGAATCTTCCCAACCGGCGAAGAAGAAGAGCCAAGCCGCGCTGGCCTGGACTTCTACCGCAGCGTTTTTGAAGAGCTGCACAAGTACGGCATTGAGCCAATGGTCACCATCTCCCACTACGATGACCCGTTGCATCTTTCAGTGAAATACCATGACTGGTCAGACCGCAAGATGATCGACCTTTACGTCCGCTACGCGACGGCCTTGTTCAAGGAATACAAGGACCTGGTCAAGTACTGGTTGACTTTCAATGAAATCAACTCCAGCCTCTTAATGCTGAACGCTTTTGGCGGCAATGGCACTGACGAGCAGTTCCGCCACGCTTACCAAAAGCTGCACTACCAATTCGTGGCCAGCGCCCGCGCGGTCAAGATCGGTCATGAAATCAACCCTGACTTCCAAATCGGGAACATGATCTGCGGCATCGTCGACTACCCATATACTCCAGACCCGAAGGACATCCTTTTGAACCGGCACACTTGGGAACAGGACATCTTCTACTGCTCAGACGTGCAGTGCAAGGGTAAGTACCCAACCTACGCTAAGCGCCTGTGGGCTGAACATGACGTCCACCTGGACATCACTGACCAGGACAAGCAGGACTTGCTGGCGGGCAAGGTGGACATGTACACCTTCTCTTGCTACATGTCCAACGTGGTCACGACCCACGACGCGGATGACAAGGTTGGCGGCAACTTCGCGGCCGGCGTCCGCAACCCTTACCTGAAGTACTCCGAATGGGGCTGGGCAACTGACCCAACTGGCCTGCAGTACTTCCTGGAAATGATGTACGACCGCTACGAACTGCCAATGATGGTCGTTGAAAACGGCTTGGGTGCCAAGGACAAGATCGAAGACGGCAAGATCCACGATGAATACCGGATCGACTACCTCCGTCAGCACATCGAAGCCATGGACAAGGCGATCGCGAACGGCGTTGACGTCCGGGCCTACACGACCTGGGGCTGCATCGACGAAGTTTCCGCGGGCACGGGCCAAATGTCCAAGCGCTACGGCTTCATCTACGTTGACCGCGACGATGAAGGCAAGGGGACTTTGAAGCGGATGAAGAAGGACTCCTTCGACTGGTACAAGAAAGTGATTGCTTCTAACGGCGAAGACCTGGCCTAATAGTGAAAAAATCCCGTCTCAGACTGATCTGAGACGGGATTTCGCGTTTTTAAAGCTTGGTTTTATTCTGTTTGTTCTGCCGGTTTGCCTGCAGCTTCACCGCGCCAGCCGGCAATGTCCCAGTCGGTAAAGTCGTAGTCGAGCTTCTTTTTGTAGACCTTTTCGTAGCAGGCCACTTTGAGGGCGTAGTCCTTTTCCATCATTTCCGTGGCGTTGACGTTAACGCTCTTGGTTGGGTCAGGGTAGATGACGCCAAGCACGTGGACCACGTAGCGGGTCTGATAGAAGTTTGGATCCTTTTTTTCCAGCTTTGGCAGCTCCTGGATCTCGATAAAGGTCGCGATCACCGGCACGTTGCACTTGGCCGCGAAATAGTAGGCCCCGCGCTGGGTCTTGCGCGGCTTGCGGTAGTTCCACCACATTTCCTGCTCAGGGAAGATCAGGACCCAGTGGTTGCGGTTGAAAGCGTGGCTGAGATGGTGGACAAAATCCCGGCCCAGGTAGTTGGGACTCTGCACCAGGGGAATGGACCCCATGTTGTTCATAATGTAGCCAAAAAATCCCGGCAGCTTCAGGTTGGTGTCTTCGATCACGATCTCCATCTTTTTGTGGGCTTGGTTGGCCACGCGGTTGACTGCCAGCGCGTCGATCTGGTTGAAGTGGTTGGCCGTGATGATGGCCCCGCCCTTGGGCATGCCCTTGAGCTTGTCGATGCCTTCAACTTTGGTTGAGGCTAAAACGGTCTTGGTGATCGCGTTGATGATGCCCCGGCCAAGCAGGCCGTTGAGCTTGGAAGAAAGCTTGCCGCGGTCTTGCCAGAAGTCCTGAACCAGCTGCAGCTGCTCTTGGGCAGTCATTTCCGGGTCGCCGATTTCGGCTTTGGCCGTAAAGTCGCGCTCGTTGGCGTTCTTCTTGATGTTTTGAATGACGGCCAGGCGGTTGTCGCCAATGATCATATCTTGCCTGTTCCTTTCTGTCTTTCTAGTTTTGCCGGTTAATCTACAGGGTAACTGTTTCGGATTGTTTCACGTGTAACCAATTGTTGGGGTCAGCCAGCATGTCCTTGACCCGGGCAACCATAAAGTCCATCTTGCCCATTTCCTTTTGCCGGTCCGCGTCGCTGAAGGCAGCCAATTCCTGCTTCAGCTCATTGTAGAAGACGGTTTCCTTGGCGCTGCCCCAGAAGTAGCGTTCGTACTTGGTGTGCTCAAAGTGCCATGGCTTGTAGAAGAGGTTGTAGTGAATCATGCATGGATCAGGCATTTCTGGGTCAACCTCGTTGGGCATGGCATCCCATCTTGGATCCAGGTACTGGATCTGGCCGGAGCAGATCTCGTTGATGTAGTCCTGGTCTGGGGCAATGGAGTTGAAGTGGTACTTGCCCAAGAGGTAGAAGAACTTGTCTAGGAACTTCTTTTCCCGCAATTGCTTGGCGTCCATTACCAGCATGCCGGAGTTGATGTAGCTGTCGTTTGGCAGGCCCAGCACGTCCTTGATGTAGACCTGCAGCGGCTTGACGTATTGGATGGACCCGTCGCGGCAGGCGCCAATCAGCTTGCCGTTTAAGTCCTGCTCATACAAGCCGGCAATGTCGGCGTTCAAGACCGTGTCGCTGTCAATGTAGACCAGCTTGTCGTATTGCGGGAAGAGGTCTGGAATGAACAGGCGGTAGAAGATGGACAGGGTGAAGAATTCGGCCCGCAGGAAGTTTTCCTTCCGGTTCTGGATCGGGGCCAGCTGGTCTTCGCTCATTTCATGGAACTCGATATGGACATTGCTGCGGCTGTAGGCGGCTAGAGCGGCGCGGTGGTCGGCAGAGAGGCCCTGGTGCAGGAAGACGACCGTGTAGTCCTTGGCCGGGTCGCTGAATTTGACCAAGGAATTCAAGGATACTGCCGCGTAAGGCGTGAAGTCGTCGCTGATTGAGTAAAATACTGGAATAGTCACGTTGTGGCTCCTAATCTAGCAATATTTAATTGCATTAACTTTTTGTTTTTAATAACTCACTAAACTCGTTTCACAGATAAGTACATTATACTATCTATCTGATTTTTTGGAAAAAACAAAAAGCCTCCTCTGTCGAGGAAGCTTAAACTGGCTTGCTTACAGCTGCGGCTCCAGTTCCAGGAACTGGTTCAAGATGTCGTCATACTCGTGCAGGCCCAAGACGCTGTGGACCCGGTCCACGTCCCAAGGCTTGACGGTTTGGGTGCGGAAGTAGGGGAAGAAGCGGAAGGTGGTCGTGAAGTGCTGGATCACCGTGTCCTCCTGCAGGCGGTACTGCTCATTGTAGCGCCGCGGGGCAAAGCGCTTCTCCTTGGCCAGCTTGTTGATGGCGGTTTGGTCTGGCAGGAACATCTTCTTGAATTCCATCAGCCGGCGGACGCGGGCAAAGAGGCGGGTCCGCTTGATTTCCGGCATGTTCAGGAGCAGAACGCCAGAGTTGATGTAGTCAAAGGCCTTCTTCTGGTTGTGGAAGAAGAAGCGGCCAAAGTAGTCCAGAACCCCTACCAGTTCGGTACCAGTCAGGTCTTGCTGGTAAAAGTCGTCGAGCGGCCGGCGGATGATGACGTCATCGTCCAGATAGAGGACGCGGTCAGGAATTGCCTCCAGTTGGTCCGCGTATAGCCGCAGCATGGCATAAGGGGTAAAGCGGGTCCCCATGTTGGCTGTCGGCGGCTCCTGGATGAAGTTGAGCGTGCAGTCGATCAAGTCCAGGCTGCTATTTGGATTGGCCGCGGTCAAAAGGGACCGGATCAAGGCTGCCGCGTGCTTGGAAAAAGGCCGGTAGTGCTTGGTCTTTGACTTGGCCCGCATGGTCAGGATATAGACGTGGAGCTCCTTGCCCTGCTCCGCTTTCAGCAGGGACAGGACCGCGATCAAGACTCCGCGCTCAGCATTGTGGTCACCGCAAAACATAATATTCATGCTAATCCCTCCTCTTCGTAGGCAATGTTACTTGTGCTCGTGTTCACTATTGATTTTAACATAATTCCAATAAGCATAGTCGCTCAGCTTGGCCCGCTGGCACATGGCCTGATAGATTTCAGCATGCAGCTGCTCCTGCGCGGCTTTCTTGCCCAAGGACTGGTCCGGGAAAAATGGACCGTCGATGTAGACGTGGATCTTGGGCCGGCGGCCAATGGCAGGCTTTTGGTAGGTCGTGGTCATGGTAAAGCTGGGGGCCTTCAAGGAAACCGGGAAGTTCAAGCTGGTGGCCGGGAAGGGGCGGATCTTGGTATAGTAGGGCCAAAGATGGGCTTCGGGGTAGATGATGATGGCCGCGTGCTTGTTTTGAAAGGCAGTCTTGACGTCTTTTAAGAGGCGGATGGACTGCTTGACCGTCTTGCCGACGGGCAGGCCGGCGACTGGAATGACGAACTTGCCCAGGATGGGGATGCCCCAGTTGGACTGGGCCGCCAGGGTGTAGAAGCGGTAAGGGTTGACGATAGTCAGAGGATTGAAGGGGTCGCCCAGCATCTGGGTGTGGTTGCCAAAAATAAAGTAGCCTTGGTTTTGCTTTTTAAAAGGGGCCAGCTTTTCCTTGCCGTAGACCCGGATGCCCAAAATCCCCCGGCAGTAGATCCAGGCAAAGCCGGCGGCCAAAGTCCGCGCGACCGCGTTCCAAACCTTAAAGGCCCATCCCGGCCGGAAGACCCGGTAATCGTCTGCCAGCTCCAAGTCCTGGTTGGCGGAGTCGATGACGTCGTCAGTGATGCTCATGTAGTAGATCTGCTTCTTGGCCAATTTCTTCCTCCCATCGGCTGCTTAGCCGTTATTTTAGCCTGATAAGGCAGCCGGAAAAATAAAAAAGCACTGCTTGCGCAGTGCTTTAGGCGATGGGTCGTCAGGGGATCGAACCCTGGACACCCGGATTAAGAGTCCGGTGCTCTGCCAGCTGAGCTAACGACCCATGTGTTTGTCAACAAACACTATTATGCCATAAATCCAGATAAAATCAACGTTAATTTTTACAGAAATTGTAATATTTTTTAAAATGGCCGTAAATCAAGTATAATAATCAAGGTGAAGGAGGTACGCGATGCCTAAAAAGATCCTCGTCGTTGATGACGAAAAACCAATTTCAGATATTATCAAGTTTAACTTGAACAAAGAGGGTTTTGACGTTGAAACTGCCTATGACGGTGAAGAAGCCGTCAAGAAGGTCGACGAATATAATCCTGACTTAATGATTTTAGACTTAATGCTCCCCAAGAAAGACGGGCTGGAAGTGGCCCGCGAGGTCCGGCAGACCCACGACATGCCGATTATCATGGTTACCGCCAAGGGCGGGGAAATCGACAAGGTCCTTGGCCTGGAAATGGGGGCGGATGACTACGTTACCAAGCCTTTCTCCAACCGGGAACTGGTAGCCCGCGTCAAGGCCAACCTGCGCCGGCGCGACATTGTCAAGAAGGCGGTTGAAGTCAGCCAAAAGCAAGAGCAAGAGAAGCAGAACAACGATATCACCATCGGCAACCTGGTCATCAAACCGGATGCCTACATCGTTGAAAAGAACGGGGAGAAGATTGAACTGACCCACCGGGAATTCGAGCTGCTCTACTATCTGGCCCAGCACATGGACCAAGTCATGACCCGGGAGCACCTCCTGCAAACGGTCTGGGGCTATGACTACTTTGGGGACGTGCGGACGGTCGACGTGACGGTCCACCGCCTGCGCGAAAAGATCGAAGACAACCCAGTCAGACCAAAGATCCTGGTTACCCGCCGGGGCGTGGGCTACTTCGTCAAGTCGCAGACAGAAGAATAATCTTGAAGCCACTGGAACCGGTGGCTTTCTTTATGTATAGGAATTATGAAGAAAATTAGGATCAGACTCAAACGCATTTTTAGTTCAATCCAGATGAAGATCACGTTGATCTTCATGCTGCTGCTCCTGGCCACGATCGAAATCATCGGGGCCTATTTCACGCGGCAGATGGAACAGACCAGCATTGAGAACTTCCAGACGACGATTCAGCTGCAGACGATCGTGACCGACCAGCTGACCAACCAATTGGTCAAAAACGGCAAGACGGCCGACCGCAAGATGAATCAGATCATCACTGACTACAACAATGATGCCATCAGCGAGATCCAGGTCATCGACAACAAGAACGTCATCCGGGCCGTGTCCAATTTAAACGACAAGGACCGGGTGGGCCAGCTGTCCAGCAACAGTGACGTGCGGGAAGTCATCAATGTCGGCCAGCCCAAAACCATGGTGATCAACAGCAAAAAGGGCAACTATATGGTCCAGATCGTTCCGCTGACCAGTGGAACCAATATTGTTGGGGCCGTATATGTCCAGGCCAGCATGGCCACCGTCTTTGCCAATCTGCGCAACATCTCTTTGATGTTCCTGACGGCCACGCTTTTGGCCGTCCTGGTGGCGGCCGTGGCCTCGCTCTTTATTTCCCGGGCAATTACCCAGCCAATCGCGGAATTGCGCCAGCAGGCCATGCAGGTAGCCAACGGGGACTACTCAACCCAGGTCAAGATCTATTCAAACGACGAACTTGGCCAGCTGGGCAGCGCCTTCAACACCCTGTCGGCCAGAATCGAGAGGTCCCAGGAGCAGTCTGAATCAGAAAGACGGCGCCTGGATTCGGTTCTGTCCCACATGACTGATGGGGTGATCGCGACCGACCGACATGGGAACGTCTCGATCATCAACCAGATGGCCCAGGACTTTTTGAACCTGTCAGCCGATGAGGCCATCAACAAGCCGATTTCCCAGGTCCTGGGCCTGGGCGATGACTACACCAGCCAGGACCTGATCTCCAGCCAAAGCGACATGCAGGTCACGGTCAACAAGGGGACGCCAGATGAAATGATCCTGCATGCCAGCTTTACTCTGATCAAGCGGGTGACGGGCTTCGTTTCCGGAGCCGTCTGCGTCCTGCATGACGTGACTGAGCAGATCAAGAACGAAGATGAGCAGCGGCAGTTCGTCTCCAATGTCTCTCACGAGCTGCGGACGCCGCTGACCAGTGTCCGGGCCTATATCGAGGCCTTGAGCGAAGGGGCCTGGAAGGATCCGGAGATTGCCCCGAAGTTCCTGCAGGTCACGCAGGAGGAAACGGAAAGAATGATCCGGATGGTCAACGACCTTCTGGTCCTGTCCAGAATGGACCGGGGGACTACCAAGCCGGACCTGGAATGGGTCAACTTTACCGACTTTGTCTCCCACCTGCTCAACCGCTTTGACATGATCGTGGAACACGACAAGAAGGATCCAAAGACCAACGAAAAGAAGTACGAGATCAAGCGCGAGCTCGGCAACCAGGCCTTGTGGATTGAAATCGATACTGACCAGATGATGCGGGTGATCGACAACATCATGAACAACGCCATCAAGTACTCGCCAGATGGCGGGACGATTACGGTCAGATTAAAGCAGAACCAGAACTGGGTCCTGTTGAGCATCAGCGACCAGGGGTTGGGGATTCCGCGCAAGGACCTGGGCAAGATCTTCGACCGCTTCTACAGAGCGGACAAGGCCCGGTCCCGGGCTCAAGGCGGGACTGGCCTTGGCCTGGCCATTGCCAAAGAGATCGTCACGGCCCACGGCGGGCGGATTTGGGCTGACAGCCGCGAAGGGCATGGTTCAACCTTCTACATTTCCCTGCCTTATGAGCCAATGGATGAGGAGGATGAATGGGATGAAGTTTAAATTCAAGTTTAAATTTGGCGACTTTCTCCTGCACCTGGTCACGACGGTTGTCATTGCCGCGTCCGTCATCCTTTGGGTCATGGTCATGACCAGTGATGAGCGCTTCAGCAAGATCAGCGACGAAACCGCCGCGCAGGATTCGCCGGCGGTCAAGACCCGTTACCGCAGCATGCGGGGCTTTTACGCGCCAAGTCAGGTCTACGTCTATGTTAAAGGCGAGCGCTACCAGGCCCATGACCCCAAGCGCAACCTTTCCTTGAAGTTTGTCCAGAACGTGGAGGATGCCGAACTGGGAACGATTGAAAAAGTCAGCACAGACGCGGCTGCTTACCGCAAGCTGCTGAACAACCAGCACTACCTGAACTTTGCCTACCCAGATCAGGTCAATTTTGCCGTTTTGGTCGGTTCAACCAAGAAGAATGCCAGCCGGAACTTCAACCGGGTCTTTGTCCCCGTGAAGTCCAGCTACCGTTATCTCTACTTTGCCAACGACCAGGGTAACAAGATTTACCGGACCAAGATCAAGAAGGGGAATTTTGCCCAGTTAGTCAAGTACGTGACCGCGGCTAAGGAAAGGGAAAAAGTCAGCTTCCTGCATCTGACCAATCTTTACGTGCCGTTTTACGCCAAACCGCTGAAGATCAAGGAATACAGCTATTTGATCAATTATTCTTCCCGGACCTATTTCGCGGCCAAGCTTTTGGGCAGCGACTACCGCAAGAGCGTCTCCAAGCAGGGTGTCACGACCTACAGCTCAGGCTACTCCCTGCGTCTGCAGGTGCCGCCGAGCGGCAAGCAGAATGACCACCAGTACGTCTACCGGGTCTACCGGAAGATGGGGAAGATGAGCTTTAGCCGGCAATTGCTGGAAAGTGCCTCCTATGTCAAGCGGCTAGGCTTGTCAGAGCAGGATCTGCGCTTCTTTGAGGCTGACGGCCAGCTGGTCAAGTACGTCAACTACATTGAAGGCTACCCGGTCTTCGTCAACGGCAACCAGGTTCAGGCCAGCGTGACCTGTGAAAAAGATTTGGTCAGCGTTGGCTTCAACAGCATGAACCTGCAGATCCCGATCCCGTATGATGGACGGAAGACGACTCTGCCAAAGACGGCGGACCTGCTCAAGGAGCTGGACCAGATCGGGATCAAGGAAAGCGAGATCCGCAAGATCGTCATCGGCTATAAAGTCGTCCAGGACAAGAAGCGCGATGATCTGGTAACCTTGGTGCCAACCTACTATATCAAGGTTGCCGGCGAGTGGAACACGCTAAGCGGCTGGCGCGATGCCCGCGTAAACGGTGACGCGCCGCAGGATAATGAAACGCCGTCAAACAGCTACAGCTACGCAAGCAGCGACGACTCTTCGGCTGAATCAGCGGCTGATAGCTCATCTGCCAGCTCTTCGTCTTCAGAAGCGGCTAAGACGGAGTCTGCTCCAGCATCATCGTCGTCATCAGCAAGCACCAGCAGCGAATACGAGCAAAAGCCTGACACTGGGGCAGCAGCATCCAGCTCCAGCAGCTCATCTGCCAGCTCCAGCAGTTCTGCGGAAGGGGGAAAATAGATGGACCATCGGAAAATTGAATGGCTGTTTTTGATCCTGTTCTGCCTGGTTGACATTTACCTGATTATCGAGCTGTGGCGGCCGCCAATCTCCTTGAGCTCTTCCACCAGTTCCGTCACCAGCAGCAATAATCTGCGCGAGGAGATGCGCTCAGACAACATTACGGTGCCAAAGCTCTCCCGTAATGCTGATTCCGGCTACTACCTGGCTTCAAGAGGAAAGACCGACTTGAAGAAAGCTGCTGGCAAGATCAGCAGCGACGTACAGGTTGATTACGCCCAAAATGACAAGACCCTGTACGGAACCCTGAAAAAGCCGATCTCTTTGGAATGGATGAGCCTTGAGCAGTTCAAGAATGACAAGAACTACGTGCCTCACGGCAAGGAATTCACCTATGCCAGCTATCTGTCCAGCAATTCCAGCTACGTTTACGTGCAGCACAGCCAATATGGCAATCTTTACTCCAACCTGGGCCAATTGGTCATTACGGTCAAGGACAAGAAGATCACGGGCTACTATGAGACCTACCTGAGCGACCTGACCAGCGTCCGGGAGCTCCAGTCCACGATCAGCCCTTGGCGGGCCGTCAGCAACCTGTATACCAACCGGGAATTGTCTGACAACTCCAAGGTCATGCAGGTCAAGCTGGGCTATACCAGACTGACCGAGGTCCGCGGGAGCGTGATTTTTGTTCCAACCTGGATGGTCTGGATCGAAAACAAGTCAAGCAAGAGCACGACCGTCAAGCGGGTCAACGCCTTCAACGGGCAGCTTTTGCAGACGACCGCGGTTGACGATTAGGCAAAAAGGCAGAAAGCACGCCAAAAATGCCTTAGAATATAAGGCGACTGATTTGCGCAGAAAAAGGAAGGAAGAAACTTAGTGAAGTTCGCAGTATTATCCAGTGGCTCAGCCGGCAATTGCAGCCTGCTGATGACCGGACAGCACAAGATCCTGATGGACGCCGGCTTGTCCGGCAAGAAAACCAAGGAGCTCTTGGCCAAGGTGGGCGTCGACATTATGGATATCGACATGGTCTTTTTGAGCCATGACCATACCGACCACAGCGGAGGAATGGGCGTTTTGATGCGTCGCTACCCCAATTTGGCGGCTTTTTCCAACACGGGCACCTGGAGATACCTGATGGACACCAGCAAGATCGGCAAGCTGCCGGAAGAGCAGATCAACGTCATTGAGCCGGGCCAGACCAAGACCTTTGGCGACTTGGAAGTGACTGCCTTTGCTACCAGCCATGATGCCGCGCAGCCCCAGTACTACGTCTTCACCAGCGGCGGCAAGCGGATGGCCTTTTTGACAGACACGGGCTATGTTTCAGAGAAGACTGAAGACGTGATCCGCGATGCTGATGCCTACCTGCTCGAATTCAACTATGACAGCCTGATGCTGCGCGACGGTCCCTACCCGTGGAGCCTTAAGCAGCGGGTGGCTTCTGACGTGGGCCATTTATCCAATGACCAAGCCGGGCAGGCCCTGGCTGACGTGATCACCAGCCGGACCAAGCATGTCTTTTTGGCCCACCGCAGCCAGCAGAACAACATCGACTTCCTGGCCCGGGACACGGCGGAAAAGATCCTCCAGGAGCGGGACGCGGATGTCTCCAGCGACCTGCAGCTGATTGACACGGAGCCGGTTCACCCGACCCGCGTGTTTGACCTGTAGTTAGCGAAAAAGTAGCAAACGTTTAAAACTTTGTATACTATTTGTTCATATTTATTTCAAAAACTTTGGCTATGATGGAGACATCAATAAGGAGTGATAAAAATGACTGAAGAACAGAGAAAACAAAAGAACAAGAAAGACAATGGCTTGCTGGCCAAGGCAGCGATTATTGGGGTCGTGGCCGGCCTGCTCGGCGGCGGGGTTTCCTATGCTGGCTTGAACGCGGCCAACGTGGCCAATAATAATTCAAGCGCTGGCTCGTCGGCGACGACCTCATCATCCACCAGCTCAAACACCGGCGAAACCGGCAGCGTGACCAGCTCAAGCAAGGGCACGACCAGCGTCAACAAGTCGACGACCAGCAGCGGCACGATGACCGCGGCCTATAAGAAGGTGCAAAACGCGGTCGTTTCCGTCTTGAACTACAAATACACGTCAAGCTCATCCAGCAATTCCGACCTGTACAGCATGTTCGGCTACGGGGATGACAGCGACTCATCATCCTCAAGCTCTTCAAAGAAGTCCCTGACCCTGTATTCTGAAGGCTCTGGCGTCATCTACACCACGGCCAGCGGCAAGGGCTACATCGTAACCAACAACCACGTCATTTCAGGCGCGGCCAAGGTCAAGGTGATCTTGGCTTCAGGCAAGACGATCGCCGCGACGGTAGTCGGCAAGGACGCCACCAGTGACTTGGCCGTTTTGTCAATCGACTCCAAGTACGTTACCCAAACGGCCTCATTTGGCGACTCCAGCGCTTTGCAGTCAGGCCAGACGGTAATCGCCGTTGGCTCACCAGAAGGGTCAGAGTACGCCTCTACGGTAACTCAAGGGATCGTTTCCTCGCCTAGCCGGACTTTGACCTACAACGGCAACCAGATGACGGTCATCCAAACTGACGCGGCCATCAACT
Organism: Lactobacillus porci; assembly: GCF_009695985.1. Taxonomy (NCBI): domain Bacteria; kingdom Bacillati; phylum Bacillota; class Bacilli; order Lactobacillales; family Lactobacillaceae; genus Lactobacillus; species Lactobacillus porci. Next base: position 40,607 of record NZ_VUMX01000015.1, on the reverse strand, counting down.
CCGGCAACTCTGGTGGTCCACTGGTCAACTCAGACGGTCAGGTCATCGGGATCAACTCAATGAAGCTGTCCAGCTCTACCAGCGGCGACTCAGTTGAAGGCATGGGCTTTGCCATTCCTTCAAATGAAGTCGTGACCATCATCAACCAGCTGGTCAAGAACGGGAAGATTACCCGGCCGCAGCTGGGCGTGATGGTGGCCGCCTTAGATGAGCTCAACAGCTACTACAAGAAGCAGATGGGCATCTCATCCAGCCTGAAGAAGGGCCTTTACGTTGCTAAGGTAACCAAGGGCGGCGCCGCGGACAAGGCCGGCATGAAGAAGGGCGACGTCATCTTGAAGGCCGACGGCAAGACGGTCAACGACGTGGCAACCCTGCACAACATCTTGTACAACCGCAAGGTCGGCGACAAGGTAAGCCTGACGGTTCAGCGCGGCAGCAAGACCATCACGATCACGGTTGCCCTGGAAGCCAGCAAGTAGCAAATAGCTAGAAACAGCCAAATGAATGGCGATAAATAAACATTTAGAGCGAGCAAGAAGCAGATTAAGCTTTTTGCTCGCTCTTTTGTTAACGATACGCCCGGAATACAAAAACAAAGTTCGGCTTTGAATCCTGTCAAGGGAAAGCTTAAAAAGAGACTTTTACCCATTTCTGTGGAAAAGACTGTGGATTGTGCAAAAAGCGGGGGCTAATTGGGGTGATTTTCTGTGGATAACCTGTGAATTGTGCGTAAGTTTCACGCGTTTATTCTATGTTAAAACAGGTGTTCATGGCTTAAGATCGGGGAAAATTAGCGATTGTTTGTGAAAAATCCCCATCCACAAGAGAAATGTGGAATGGTTACACGGTTTTTGCAAAATTTTTTTAATTAGTCAATGACTTGCGGGAATCTGTGTTTGTTCCACTAAATGTAGGGCAAGTCTTTCCACAGGTGTGGACAAGGGCGGTTGATTAACTGTTGATTGTGGGGAGAACTTTTCCCGTGGTAGAATAGAAGTATTATGAATATTAAGATTGTTTGCGTTGGAAAGCTAAAAGAAAAATATTTTAAAGACGGAATCGCTGAATATCAAAAGCGCCTGAGCCGCTTTGCCAAGGTGCAGATCGTGCAGGTGCCAGATGAAAAGGCACCTGAGAGCCTGAGTCCGGCCCAAATGGAAGAGGTCAAGGACAAGGAAGGCGAGCGGATTCTGAGCAAGATCAAGGACAAGGAATACGTCTACGTGCTGGCCATCAAAGGGAAAGAGCGGCCAAGCGAGGAATTTGCCAAGGAAATCAAGGACCTGGGCACCTATGGGCATTCAGACATCACGTTTGTCATCGGGGGCAGCCTAGGCACCAGCAAGGCTGTCAACCAGCGGGCTGACGACCTGCTCAGCTTTGGCAAGCTGACCATGCCCCACCAATTGATGCGGCTGGTCTTGATTGAGCAGATCTACCGGGCCTTCATGATCAACTCCGGCAGTCCGTATCACAAGTAAGAAATCAGGGAGGAAAGAAAAATGAAGTGTCCAAAGTGCGGAAGCATGAATAAGGCTGGGGCCAAGTTCTGCAAGAACTGCGGCTCGCCGCTGACCCAGCAAAAGCCCAAGCCGGTCGCCCAAATGACCAGCAGCCGTGCCGTGCCCAAAAAGCAGAACAAGCTGGTCTTGGCGTTGGCGCTGCTGGTGGTCCTGCTCGCTGCCTTTTACGGCTGGGGCAGCTTCTATTACAGCAAGGACAAGCAGATTGACCGGATCGTGGTCAAGATGCAGGAGCCAACCAAGGACCTGTCCAAGGACGTCTTTACCAAGACGGCCAGCTTCCAGGTCACCAAGGACAGCGTTGAGCCCTTGCAGAAGTACTACCATGACCACCCAAGCGTGGCCAACGAGCTGGCAAGCAAGTGGAAGAGCGAAAGCGGCGAACAAGCCGGCAAGGACGCGGTTAGCCTGCAAAAGTCCGGCCACTGGCTCTTGTTCCTTCCAAGATACAAGCTGCAGGTTGCGACCTACAAGCCAACGGTTGTAACCAACCATGCCAACGCGAAGATCACGGTTGATGGCCGCAGCGCTGGAACCGTCAAGACCAGCGGCAAGCAATATGTTCAACGGCTGGCGCCAGTGATCGCCGGCACGCACGCGTTCGTCATCTCATCCTCGGTGGGCACCAGCAGTGCCAGCGTCAACGTCTTTTCTGACGCGGCCATCGACTTGTCCATCCATACGGCCAGCTTCCAAGTGTCCGCGCCTGACGCGCCAAACGGCAGCATCTACATCAATGGCGAGAAGGTCGGGACTTTGGACGGCGACGGGAACAAGACTTTTATCAACTACCTTTTGACCAAGAACATGAGTCTCTACGTCAAGAAGACGGATGGCAGCAGATCGGAAACGATCAGCGATTTCGGCAGAATCATCAGCCGGGATCCTAAAAAAGCCCGCAGCAATGATGACGAAATCGTGGCCGTCAACGGCAGCTGGGTCTTGAAGCCGGAATGGAACGATGACGATGCTGACGCGGACGCAAGCTCAGCTTCATCCTCAGAAGACAGCAATGATGACCGCGACGAAGATGCTGACTCAAATGACGATGCAGACAGCGAGTCAGATGACGCGGATGAGTCCAATCGCATCGACCAAGATGATCTTCAGGAGGCCGTTGACGGCGCTTGGGGCAATGGCGATGACGATGCCGCGGACTACTATGTTGGCGGCGAAGGCAACAGCTCCTACCAGAGCATCAAGCGGATGCATGATTCCTGGGATAACGCTGATAATATCAGTTCTTATGGGGAGACCGTCACCATCAGCAAAGCTCACAAAAAGGGCGACAATATCATATGTGACCTGCGCGTTACCCACCACGTCGTTTGGACTAACAAGCCGACAACCAATGTTGTTGATCAATACGTGGGCACGACGCTTAATGATGACTATAAAATCATTAGTATGGGCCACGGCTCCACGATTTCCAAATAGCCTATGAAACGCGTTTATTGTACGAAATGTGGCAAGGCCAATGATCCAGCCTACGCTTACTGCACCAAATGCGGCGCCCGGCTGGATCATGAGGCCCAGGCGGCCGCGGGAATTCACAATAAGCGGTTGAAGAAGCTGCTTGTCTGCCTGTTTTTGCTGGTCTTGCTGCTTGGCGGATCCTTGGGCTGGGGCTGCTTCTACTACAGCCGGGACCAGCAGGTCACGCGGATGGTCTTAGCCTTGCGCGATCCGCAAAAAGACCTGTCGCCATATATTCACTGCGATGACCCGGAGTTTGACGTCATTCCCAGTACCGTCCGGCCCCTGCAGGTCTACTACCAGCACTATCAAAAGCAGCTAGGCGAATTGAACCTGGAGCTGCGCCAGGCTGGCTACCAGCCGGATCCCCAGGATCTGGTTTCCTTGAAGCAGGAAGGGAAGTACTTTTTCATCTTTCCGCGCTATCAGCTGACCGTGAAGACCCATGACCCAGTCTTTCAGACCAACTTCGCGCCGTACAGCCTGTTCATTAATGGCTTCAACAGCAAGACGATGGACAAGAAGGCCCAAAAATACGGCGAGCCGCTGATTGAGGGGCGCTATGCCTTTAAGGCCGTTGGCCAGAAGCAGCAGGCTCAAAAGACGGTTGACCTGCTCACTGACGATCCAGTCCAGCTGCCGGCTTCGGCCAAGGAAAGCAGCGCCCAGGAAAAGGCCAGGATCATGGCCCAGAACCGGTCTAACAACACGTCAGACGTGCCAACGGAGACGCTGGGGGTAATGGTTGCCCTCCTGCAGAAAAAGTCGGCAAACTGGCTTAAAGGTAGCTTGAAGCAGGGCCAGCCAATCTACTATGAGCTTGTCCGCTCCGAGAAGATTGCCGGCAAGCCGTTGCTGGGCTACAACGCCTTATTGGCCAAAGACCGGCAAACCGCCCTGCTCTACCGGGTACAGGGCCAGCAGGTGACCTACTTATGGCGCGAAAAGGGCAAGTCGGACCCGCTTAAAACCGTGTCGGTTGCCCGCCTCAAGCATAATTATTACCGGAACAAGGATCAGCGCGGCGAAGTTGACGACTACGTGAGCCAGCTGAAGACCAGCGATTAAGCCGAAAAAAGAGCTAGAATCCATGCGGATTCTAGCTCTTTTGTTTGCTTTGTTTGCGTTGTTTGGATTTTTGCCGTTTAAGCCTTGGCGGCTTTCTTGATGCGGCTGACCAGGAGCAGGGTGACTAAGAAGAAGGCCAGGCCAAAGGCAAAAAGGATCAGCCAAGTCTGCTGCAAGTGGGCGGCAGTAGCCTTATAGGCGGCTTCCGGCTTGTGCTTGACCAGCTTGATTACTTCTGGCAAGAGGTGGGAATGCTCCAGCTGGAGCTTGCTTTCCAGGCTGTTAAGGCGGGAAGTGCTCCCTACGGCCTGCATCCCCCACCTGCTGATCATCAAGTAGGAAAACTTGTCAGCCAGGCCGCTCATGTCGAAGAACAGGCCTGAGAAGATCAGTTCAAAGATCAGGATGTAAGGAGCCAGGGTATTGGCCGCGGACTTGTCCTTCACCAGTCCTGAGACCATGAGACCCATCATGTCAGAGGACCACATGATCAAAAAGATGCTGACGAAGAATTCGAACCAGACGGACCCGAAGATGATCCCGCTTTTAGGCAGGTCGTGACCGTAATTGAGCTTGACCAGGGTGTAGCTCAGGGTAATGATCAGACTTTGGACCAAGACCAGGCCAGTTTGCAGGATGGCTCTGGCGCCGGTGTAGCAAAAGGCGTTGGTGCTGCGCAGGTCCAGAACCGTGTCGTGGCGGTCGGAGACGATGGTTTGGATCGAGTTGAACAGGCCGCACCAGATGGCGGCACAGACGATGATGAAGCTGGCCGACTTGGTATCCTCAAAGTTGACGAACATGTTCTTACCGGCGATCCAGACCACGACGGCCATCGTCGCTACGGGAAAGAGCAGGGACAGCAGTACGGTCTTTTTGCGGCCGAACCACATATGGGTGTAAAGATTAAGTTGATTCAGCATTTTAGATTGTTTCCATTTTTCTCCAAAAAGTCTATTTTTCTTGTTCCAGGTTCTGGTAGATCCGGCTGAAGTTTTCAAGGCCCACGCCGGCTTCATCCGCGACGGCCTCAGGCGTGCCCAGGTAGGCCAGGCGGCCTACGCCGCCGCGCTTTTGCAGGAAGACGACTTTGTCAAAGCAGTCGATCTTTTCAACGTCGTGGACGATGGCCAAAATGGTCTTGCCGTGGTCATGGGCCAGGCGCTGCAGATTTTTGAAGAGGGAATCTTTCATCCCCGGATCCAGTCCCGCGTCCGGCTCATCCAGAAAGAGGACTTCCTTGTCGGCCACCAGCTCGGTTCCGATCATGACCCGGCGCTGCTCGCCGCCAGAGCACTGGCGGATCTGCTTCTTCCGGCAGGCAGTCAGGTCCAGCATCTGCAGGGTCTGGTTGACCCGTTGCTGGTACTCCTTGTGGGACCTGTGCGGCAATTTTGCTTTGACGCTGAAGGACAGGTAGTATTCAACCGTCAGGACCTGCCGGTCCTCGCCGATGTTCTGCTGGGGCACGTAGCCGAATTTCTGCCGGATCAAGTCCGCGCCGGCCCGGCTGTTCAGCAGCTCCTCTCCTTGATAGGTGATGCTGCCGTCCACGCCGGCCACGTTCATCCCATTGATGGCCGTGAGCAGGGTGGTCTTGCCGGCCCCTGACGTTCCCAGAATCGCGACCAAAGCCCCAGCTTCCACGTCAAAGCGGACGTCTTTGAGCAGCTGCTTTGGCCCGGCGTACTTTGCCTTGATGTTGACGCAGAGCAGCTTTTGCCTGCCCGCGAGATATTGGGCGTGCTCGTCAGCTGCTTGGCTGGCTGGGCTTTTGATTTTGGGCAGATTGTAAAGAAGCTGACCGTTGGTGAAGATCAGCTTGCAGTCGCACAGGGTGATAAAGTCTTTCTCTTGAAGCTTGCGCTTGCCATGCAGGTAGCGGCCGTTGACCTTGGTGCCGGCCGTTGAGTCGCAGTCAGCAATGTAATAATCGCTGCCTTCCTGGGTAATGGTCATGTGCCTGGCTGAGACGTAAGGGCGCTCAAGAACGAAGTCGCACTGGCTTGGGTCGCGGCCAAAGACCGTGACCTTGCGGGTGAAGTGGAAGGGCTGCCACTTTTGTCCCAGGGCGTCAGTCGTAAACAGGATCCAGACGCCCCGCCGGTCAGGGTGGGCAAGATTAGCGGTGTCAATCCGCAGGACGTCACCGTTTTGCAGGAAAATAGCCTGCTTGGCGGCAACCTTTTCCCCGTTGTGGTAGGTCCCATTCAGGCTGCCAAGGTCCTGGTAGAACCACTGATCCTTGAGACAGGTGATTTTCCCGTGCTTGCGGCTGGCCAGGTGGGACGTTAAGGAGATATCTGGTTTGGAATCCGGCGTCTGCCGGCCCAGATCCCAGACGTACTTGCTGGTTAAGGAATATTCTCGTGCCTGGCCAGCTTCCAGGACAACCAGGCTGGCGGGCGCAGGCTGGCTGTGAAAAGGCATCGTCTCCATTGTTTCCATGTTGTTCTTTATTTGCTCCCTTCTTGCTGTTTCGTGTCGTTTTCCGGTTTCCTTGAAATCAGATCAGGCTCATGATGTCTTCAAAATTGCTGATGCCAGCATCGGCAGCGACGGACTTCGGCGTCCCAGAGAAGGCCAGGTCGACCGTGGACACGGGGATCTTCTTGTGACCAAACAGGCCGCGCTTGATAATCTGCTGCTGGTGGCGCAAGACCATGACTTGGTCAAAGAAATCGATGCTTTTGGAGTTTGGCACCCCATAATTGATAACTAAGATGGTGAGGTTGAGCTTGTGAGCCACGTCTTCCAGAATCTGGAACAGTTCGGTCTTCATATCGACGCTCAGCTTGTCAATTCCCAAGTCATAGCAGTCGATATAAAGGAAGATCGGCAGCTCGGTCGTCAGAGTCCGGGCAATGGCCAAAAGCACCTGTTCAAGCGGCGTCATGTCAAAGTAGCTTTTGCCTTTGAGCTTGGTTAGCCGCAGGAGCTTCAGGAGTTCGGGATCAATGACGGAGCTGGTATTCCGGTTTAAGGTTCCATAGCTGTTTTGCGCAATCCAGGCTTTGGCCGGCTTTCCGCTGCGGTAGATGCTGATCGTGCAACCTGGATCGCCGCGGCCAGCGATGCAGTTGCTGATGACCTGAGAGAAGGTGCTGATGGTTGAGAAGTCGGTCCCAAAGACCACGGCCAGGGCGCCTTCCGCGATTTCCAGATGCAAATTCTCAAAAGTAAGGTTGCCTACTTGCGGGCCATCAATCGCGATTTCCATCAGCTCCCGCTTCTGACTTAGGTAGAGGCCGTGAGCGTCAACGTCTGAGTGGACGGTTCGCGATTGTCCGGCATTTCTGGTGGCCGTCATCGTGTCAGTGGAATAGACTGGCCGCTCAGCTGTTTCAGCGCCGTTTGCTGCTTGGGTTTCATAGCTGCCAGCCGTCTGGTTCTCGCCACCGTTTGCTGCTTGGGTTTCATAGCTGCCAGCCGCCTGGCTCTTGCCACCGTTTGCTGCTTGGGTTTCATAGCTGCCAGCCGTCTGGCTCTCGCCACCGTTTGCTGCTTGGGTTTCATAGCTGCCAGCCATCTGGCTCTTGCCACCGTTTGCTGCTTGGGTTTCATAGCTGCCAGCCGTCTGGCTCTTGCCGCCATTTGCTGCTTGGGTTTCATAGCTGCTGACCGCGCCAGCTGGCGCGGTCGCAAAGGGGCTTGGATTGGCCGCGGCCGTTTCATAGCCTGACTTGGCTGGAATCGTTTCATAGCTCGGGTTAGTGTTAAAAACGCCTTTTAGCGCCTGCTCCATATCTCTGGCACTTTGGTAGCGTTCTTCTTTCTTGCGGCGGGTAGCTTTGAGCAGGATAGCGTTCAAGGCCTGGCTGATGCCGGGAATTTCTGGCAGCTGGTCGGTTTGGATCCGCTTTTGGTCAGCGGCTTGGTCAAGCGGTCCGGGCTGCTCCATGAAGGGGCTCTTCCAGCCATTGGCCAAGTAGTAGAGAGTCAGTCCCAGGCTGTAGATGTCGACTTCCTTGTCCAGGTTAGGGTAAGGATCATATTGTTCAGGAGCCGCGAAGCCAGGGGTCAGAAAACTGGAAGTTTCATAGCTGCTGGAATTGTTGGCGATGATCCGGGAAATTCCGAAGTCTCCCAGAATATACTGGAGCTTGTGCTTGCCTTCGCCGCTGATGTAGATGTTGGCTGGCTTGATGTCCCGGTGAACCACGTTTTTGCGCTCACATTCTTCAAGGGCATCGCAGATATCGATTCCGATCTTGGCGATTTCCTTTTCGCTGAACTTCTTTCCGCGGTAATTGGTCAGGGTATCGAGCTCTTTCATGACAACGAACAGGTCCAAGCGGCGCGGGTCATCCTTGTCATGGTCGTACCAGTGGTCCAGGTAGGACATGGTATGGATGCTTTCGAGCTTGTTCATCAAATCCAATTCGCGGTTGGCGTCACGGCGCAGGTCGTCTTCGCTCTTGCCGTTATTGAATCCGCGCGCGACCTCCGTGATCTTGAGGGCACGCTGTTCATCTAGGCCGGGTTCATGGTGACTGATCTCATAGACTTCGGTTTTCCCGTTGGAGCCTTCGCCAATCAGGGGGCCAACCACCCATTTGTCTTTTAGGACTTGGTCAGTGTATCTGCCGGTTTCTTTTTTCATGGTCAATCCTTTCCTGTTTAGTGAAATTGGTGGAGGACCACCGTCACGTTGTCATAGCCGCCATTCTGCTTGGCTTGCTTTACTAAAGCCTGGGCGCCAGCCGCGGGCGTGGCGGCGGCGTGGACGATTTTGAAGATTTCCTTGTTGGTGCACAGGTCGCTTAGGCCATCGCTGCATAAGAGCAGGTAGTTGCCGCTCTTGACCTGCAACAGGTCGGTTTCAAAAATGGTCATCTTGTAGCGGCTGTCCATCCCGACAAAGCAGGTTAGTTTGTGCTTGTCTTCTTCGGGGATGTTCTTGACGTTCATTTGGGCTTCCATCTGGGCCAAAGTCTGATCTTCAGACAATTGCTGGATGCTGTGGCGGGTAATCAGGTAGGCCCGGCTGTCGCCAACGTGAAAGAGCTTGAGCGTCTTGTCGCGCAAGAGCGCGATCGTAGCCGTGGTTCCGCCGACCTTGTTTGCGCTTCGGGCAGCGTTGATCTGCTCATTGGCCTTGGAGAAAGCCTGCCGCGTGAGCTCTTGGATTTCTGAGGGACTTTTACCGGGAAACTGGTCAGCGCTGGCTCGGAAGACCTGGGCCGTTTCCTTAGAGGCGATTTCCCCGCCGGCGATCCCGCCCATCCCATCGAACAGGCCCAGGCAGTGCCATTCGTCAGGGCTTAAGTCAGCATTGGCGTGAGCATGGCTGCTGGAACTGTCGTTGATTGAGCCATGAAGCAGGAAGTTGTCTTCATTGTTGTCGCGCACGCAGCCCACGTCGCTTAGCGCGGCCGCATTGCAGGAGCTGCTGCCAATCAGGGCTTCTTTGATAGCACTAAAGAAGCCTCTGCCTTGTTCATTCATTCTTCTTTCCTCTTTTGTTTTTGATAAGAAAATAGTTGGAAAAAACATACAAATATAAGATAATTTTAGCGCATTTTATTAGATGTGGGCGAGAAAACTTCTCATCTTAATGCAGGGCAAACTGGGCCACGTTTTTTGAGGAAAAATAGAAATACGTGTTTGCCGCGTGATATCATATTAATTAAGTATAAATGGCAAGCAAATTCTGCTTAAAGTACAGCATGAAATACAAATTCGAAAATACTGAGCACTGAAGCAGTCATTAAATGTAAAAAATGGGAGGTTGCGTATGAAAGAATGTCCGAAGTGCCAGGAAGGTCTGGCAAATGCCAAAGAGTGTCCCAACTGTCACGCTTTGATGTCCGGCAAGCTGAAATTCTGCATTGACTGTGGGACGAACTTGGAGAAAATTCCGGTTGATCACGTCGGAAAGGAGTGTCCAAACTGCCAGACTATTGCGGCCAGAGGCGACAACTTTTGCACGACATGTGGCTTTGACTTGTCATTGATTCCGGACCTGGTTGAAGAAGTCGCGCAAGCAGATAGGCCAGCAGCTGTTCCAGAAGCAGCTAAGTCGGCAGCGTCAAGTGAGTCAACGAGCGAATCGTCATCTCCAGCACCGGTCGCTGAATCTGAAGTGCCAGTAGCCGCGGAGGCCGCTGCGCCAGAGGCTGTTCCAGAAGTGGCTGAGTCAGCAGTGTCGAGTGAGTCAACGAGCGAATCATCATCCCCGGCGCCGGTCGCTGAATCCGAAGCGCCAGCAGCCGCGGAGGCCGCTGTCTCAACGCCTGAAGCCACTTTCGCGAAAACAGTGTCGAGTGAGTCAACGAGCGAATCGTCATCTCCGGCGCCTGTCGCTGAATCTGAAGCGCCAGCAGCCGTGGAGGCCGCTGTCTCAACGCCTGAAGCCACTTTCGAGAAAGCAGTGTCGAGTGAGTCAACGAGCGAATCGTCATCTCCGGCGCCTGTCGCTGAATCTGAAGCGCCAGCAGCCGTGGAGGCCGCTGTCTCAACGCCTGAAGCCACTTTCGAGAAAGCAGCATCAAGTGAGTCAACGAGTGAATCATCATCCCCGGTGCCTGTCGCTGAATCCGAAGCGCCAGTAGCCGCGGAGGCGGCGGTCTCAACGCCTGAAGCCACTTTCGCGAAAACAGTGTCGAGTGAGTCAACGAGCGAATCGTCATCCTCAGCGCCTGTCGCTGAATCTGAAGCAGCAAAAGCAGAAGCGCCAGCAGCCCCGGTTTGCCCGGCGTGCGGCACTCCAATCAAAGCCGGCGATTTGTTCTGCATGAACTGTGGCCAAAAGCTGCCGGAATCCGCTCCAGCCACGTCCGCGTCAACAGTTTCAAGTGAGTCAACGAGTGAATCGTCATCCCCAGCGCCGGTCGCTGAATCTGAAGTGCCAGCAGCCCCGGTTTGCCCAGCGTGCGGCACTCCAATCAAAGCCGGCGACCTGTTCTGCATGAACTGTGGTCAAAAGGTGCCGGAATCCGCTCCAACAGCCGTGCCAGTGGCATCAAGCGAGTTAACGAGCGAGTCGTCATCTCCAGCGCCGGTCGCTGAATCTGAAGCTCCAGAAGCCGCGGAGGCAGATGCCGCAACGCCTGAAGCAGTTCCGAAACCAGATTTGTCCCAGCCGGCTGAACCGGAAGCATCCCCAGTGCCAACGTCAGCCTTTGAGACGGTCGCGGCTGTTGAGGACTTCGATAAGCCAGCGGCAGCCGATGAAGGACACTCTCCGTTTTACGCCGAAGATTCTGAGCCGATTTCCATAGAAAATCAAAATCCGGCAGCACCAGTTGAATCTACGCCACTTCCATTCGCGTCGTCAGCTGCAGCCGCGCCAACGGTCTGCCCGAACTGCGGGGAGGCGCTTGAGGAGGGTGACCTGTTCTGCACGAATTGCGGCACCAAGATCGCGGACGACAAGCCAGCGCCCGCGCCTAAACAGGATCGCAGCTGTCCTAGCTGCGGCAATCAGGTTCATGGTGAGGATGCCTTCTGCCCTTACTGCGGGGGCAAGCTGAATTAGTTTGACAAGCATGATCGCGTTGGATGATTGCTCGATAGAGCAGTCGCCCAACGCTTTTTTCGTGCTTGCGTTTTTTACAACAGTTCTCCTAAGATTCCCAAGAAAAAGAAGCTGGCAGTGCCAGCTTCTTTGGGTGTACTTATTCAAAATTTAGCGCTCAAAAGCTAAGCAGGTGGTCAAAGCTGCTGGTTCTGATTCCAGCCCGGTCAGCGATGATCTCCGGTGTCCCGACCGCGGCCCACTCGTCGTAGGCCTTTTCCTTAAGCACCACGACCTTGTCAAAGCAGTCAATATCCTGAATTTGGCTGATTGAAGCCACGACCGTCTTATTTCCGTTGTGGGCCAGCTTTCGCAGGGCTGTGAACATGAAGTTCCGGTCCCGCGGACTCAAGCCGGCGTCTGGCTCATCCAAGATGAGAACCAGCTTGCCCTTGAGCAGGTCCTTGCCCAAGAGCGCCAGCCGCTTTTCACTTTCGCTGCAGGCGTTCAGCCTTTTTTCCTTGCTTGACTCCAAGTCGAGCAGTTGCAAGATCTGCTCGGTCTGCTCGGCCTGCTGGCGCCTGTCGGCCTCAGGCAGAACCAGCTTGGCCGTCTCGCTTAAATAGTAGCCAAGCGGCATGTTTGCTTCACTTTCGTCCAAGGAATAGCTGCTGATGAAAGCCAGCTGGTCTGTTGCCTTGCTTGGATCTTGCAGGCAGTCAACTCCCTGGCAGCGAATCTCCCCCTTGGCGCTGGCGTTTTGCCCGGCTAAGGCCTTGATTAGCTCCAATTTGGCAATGGACGGGCCCAGAAGGCCGACCAGCGCGCCGGCTTCGGCGGCAAAGCGGACTTTTTCATCCAAGCCGTCAGTGATCTTGACCTGCAGCCGCCGCAATTTGTTCGCCAGATAGGCGGCGGAATTATCGGTGAAGACCTCCTGCTTGGCTGGCAGGCTATAGAAGATCCGCCCATTGGTAAAGATTAGCCGGCAGTTGCTGAAGGTGATTACGTCCTTCTCATGCAGCGGGACCTGACCGGAAATGTAGCGGTTGTTGATCTTGGTGCCGCCGGCGGAATTGGCGGCAGCCGCGTAGAAACTGTTGCCGACCTGGGAGATCGTCAGCTGCTGGTCAGCGACATAAGGCCGATCGATCACGAGATCGCAGGCTCTTTCCCGGCCAATTGTCGTGGATAGGCCAGTCAGGTCATATTCCTGCCACTGGCTTTCTTGTGGCCGGCTTTCAAATAAGATCAGAATCCCGTTTTCATCAGGAGCTTCTAAGTCACCGGTATCAACGCGCAGAATGTCGCCGTTTTGCAGGTAGGCGTCTGTTTTGACGGGGAGCTTGTCCCCGTTTAGGAAAGTTCCGTTGAGGCTGCCCAGATCCTGGTAGAACCATTGGCCTTGTTCCAGGTGAAATTCACCATGGGTTCGGCTGGCTAATGGGGAAGACAGGGCCACGTCCACCTGGCGGCCAGGCACCCGCCGGCCAAGCCACCAGACCGTCTTGCCAGTTAAGGACTGCTCGCGGATAGCGTTTTGTTCCAAAATTACCAGATTTGCAGTTTCATTCATTTGCGATTTTCTCCTTGCGGTAGTTGATACTAATTACAACTATACTCATTTTAACCGATTATCTTTAGTTTTAGTGGCAAAACATGATAAAGTATTTATGTTAATTATTCGTGATAATTGGGAGGGGAATTCTTGAAAAATATAAAACATCTCTTAGCTTGGACCGGTCTGTTAGCCGCATCCCTGCTGCTGGTTGGCTGCGGCAGCCAGAAAGCGCGCCCGGCCACGTCCAGCCCGGTCGAGAGCTCAGTCAAGCAGTCAGAGAAGGCCAAAAGCCAGTCCAGTCACCAGTCCGCCCGGCAAAAGCAAGCCAGTCAAAAGCCGGCCAGTCCCCAAAAGACTAGCCGCCAGTCCGGGCAGCGCGGCAAAGGGGCGGCTGCCAGCTCAAAGTCGGTGAAGATGGAGCCGGTGATCAAGAAAATCCGCGCCTACCTGACCAAGTACGCGGATAACAGCGCGGTCAGCGTGGAATTCATCGACCTTTCAAACAACCGCCGCCAGTCCGTCGGAGTCAACGAAAATACGGGAATGTACGCAGCCTCTTGTGCTAAATTGCCAGTCGCGGCCTACACCCAATACCTGGTGCAAAGCGGGAAGCTGTCCTATTCAAGCAAGCTGACCTACACATCAGCAGCGGACGATACGCCCAACCACATGGTTAAAGGCGGAACCGGAGTCCTGCAGAACCAGAATCCCGAAGGCAAGCAGTACAGCGTGCAGACCCTGCTGGAAGACGCGATGGTCCATTCAGACAATGCCGCCAGCAACCAGCTGCTCTACCACCTTTGCAATAAAGACCAAGCCAGCTTCAATGCCTTTTTGAACAAAATCGCGGGCATCCCTTCCTACAGCAAGACCATGACGACCCTGCAAGCCGCGCGCGTGATGGCCTACCTCCACTCGCAAAACGGTCCGGTTAACCAATACTTGAGCGCCACGGACTGGAAGTCGGAAAAAATCGGCACCCTGCCGGTCCGCGTTGACCATAAGATCGGGATCAACGGTGCCATCAACAACGACGTGGGCTATGTCTACGCCAAGAAGCCCTTTGTCCTGGCCATCTTCACCAACGGCTGGTCCAATGACCAGATCGCGGCGGTTGCCCAGAAGATCTATGACCTGGCCGAATAGAAGCGATAGGAGAAAATATGTCAGTCAAACAAGTTGTCCGTTTCGTTACCAACCTGCTGCTCAGCTTTACGCTTTTTGACCTGGTCCTCAACTTAGTCTCAGAAGGGCCCAAGGCTCATAACGGCCTGCGGATCGCCTTTATCGCGGCCATCTTCGTGGCAGCAATCGGCCAGTGGCTGGGCGGGTGGATCGCGGACCAGGCCGGCTTCTTGAAGTACGCGGCCCTGCTCGTCAGCCTCTATCTGCTCGCCTATCTGCTGCTGGTCCGCCAAGACGCCCTGTTCTGGTACTGGATCTTCCAAGCCGGCTTGCTGGCGGTCAATTTGTCCTTTAATGCCTTTACTTGGAAAAACGCCGCGCCCTGGGTCACGTGGGCGGAAATTGCCTTGTTCGTCCTGGCCCTGGCCGCGGCCACGGTCGGCATCATCAAAGGTGCTTGGTGAAAAAATAGCAAATAAAAATCCATCCCTCGCGGGATGGATTTTTGGTGTGTGGGAATATAGAAATTTAAGTAAATATTATGCCGCTGAGCTTAAGCGAACAGCTCTTCGATTTCAACGACTACGGCAGCCGCGGTTTCTGGCTTGCCGGTTTCCTTGGCCAGCTTCTTGGCGAAGTCGTCGCCTTCGTGGATCGTCGCGGTCCCTACGGCCCGGACGTTGGTGTGGCTTGGCACGTCAGCAACGACTACGGCCACGCGGCTGCCAGCCTTGATGTTTTCAAAGGCGTGGGCGAAGGTTACTTCTGACCAGGCCAGGTGCTTGTCGTCGATTACGCGCAATGAGCCCTTGGGGCCGACTTGCGGGTTGCCGTCCTTGTCAACAGTGGCGATGAAGGCCAAAGCTTCGTTGAAGAACTTTTCTTGTTCAGCAGTCAAAACAGCAGTGTCTAACTTCTTCATAATGACGTCTCCTTCTTAAATTCAGTTTATTTTTTCTTGATTGATCTCTTATCTGCTTACTATTTTATAGCAATTCGCCAGGAAAAAATTGATGTAGGTCAATTTTGACCATGATTTTAAGATTTTTTTGGAAAAAGTTAAGGAAGCAGGAAGGCACAGATGTTGAGCAGGGCCAAGCCGCTGAAAAAGAGCGCCCAGTCCTTGCCGGTCAGGGGGATCTTCACGATCGCGGACCGCTTGGCGCCTTCGCGGAAGCCATGGGCCTCCATCCCCTGGGCCAGGTTGTCGGCGGAGTTCAGGGCAACCAGGATGGCCTTGAAGTAGAGGACCGGCGACCAGAAGGACAGATTGACCCCGCGCATGAGGCCGGCCACGCGGATCTGCTTGACGGCCTGGGCCATGCGGGGAATGATGTTCAAGGCCGCGAGGGTCCCGTAGGCAAAGTGGCTTGGCAGGTGCAGGTTCTGCTCAAGCGAGCGGGCCATTTCCTCAGCCGTCGTGGAGACCGTCAGGCAGGCCGTGGTCAAGGTGTAGACGTAGACCCGGGTGGTGATGTCCAAGGCGTACCAGAGCTGCTTGCGGTCGGAAAAAAGGTAGGCCGAGGAGAAGACCGTGAAGGCGGCCAGGGTCGCGAAGAAGAGCATGGTCAAGATGGCCTTGGGCCGCATTTTTTTGACTAAAAGCCAGCAAAGGCACAGGGTCATGACGATCAGGTTGGTCTCGAGGCTGACCTTGAATGAAAGCTCCAAAGAGACAATCAGGGCCAGCAAGACTTTAAGACTTGGATTCATGCTTCCTCCTTAATCCGTGACGTACTGGAGCCGCTGCTGGTCCAGGCGCAGGTGGTAGTCGCACCAGTCGCTCAAGCCGTGGAACTGGTGGCTGATGACGATGATGGTTTGGTTCATGGCCGCCTGGCTGTCCTGCATGAGCTGGATGATCTGCTTGCTTGATTGGCGGTCCAGGCCGCTGAGGGGCTCATCGATGAGCAGGACTTCATGGCCGGAGATCAGCATCAATAAGATCTGCAGCTTTTTCTTCTGCCCGCCGGACAGGGAGTAGACGACCTGGTCCAAATGGTCAATCAAATCTAGGTCCGCCAAGGCCTGGTCGATCCGCTCATCAGTTAAGTAGTCGTTCTTGCGCAGCTTCTTGCTGATGGCCAGCTCGTCTTTAACCGTGATCTGGATAAACTGGTCGGTGGCCTTTTGGAAGACTTGGGCCACATGCAGGAAATAGGTTCGGGCCTTCTGCTTGGCGACTTCCTTGCCTTCCCAGCAGATGGAGCCAGAATAAGGCAGCAATTTGGTCAGGGCACGAAAGAGGGAGGTCTTGCCGACCCCGTTGGGCCCCGTCAGCAGGGTGACCTTGCCCTGGTAGAGCTTGAGCTGGTCCTGCTTTAAAAGGAGGCGGCCGGTCCGCAGCTCAACGTCAGTCAGGACGAAGGCCGCTGGATCGCTGCCGCGTGGCAAGGCAAAGGCCAAGGGGACGGTCTGGTCTTGGGCGAGGACCGCGTCTCTTTCTTGATCCGGCAATTGGCGAACCGTCTGCTGGTCAAAGCGGTAGAGCTGGTCGACCTTGCCCAGGTAGTCCGTAAAGACGTGGTCGGTTAGGATGATGGTCTTGCCCTGCTGCTTCAGCTGGACCAGCTTGTCCACCAAGAAGGAGCGGGCTTGCGGGTCGACGCTGGCAAAAGGCTCATCAAGCAAGAGCAGGTCGACGTCCATGGCCACCAAAACGGCCAAGGCCACGCGCTGCTGCTCGCCGCCCGACATGGTCGCGATCTTTTGGTCTAATAGCTGGCCGATCTGGGCAAAGTCCGTGGCCCGCTGGAGCCGTGCTTCATATTGCCCGCGGCTCAGGCCCAGGTTTTCCAGGCTGAAGATGATCTCTTCCCTGGGCGTGGCCATCGTGAACTGCTCGCCGGCATCCTGGAACATCATGGCTTGGCTGAGACCGCCCAGGTCAACTTGGCCTTGGGTGATCTTGCCGCCGTATTTGGGGTAGAGGCCGGCCATAATCTTCAATAAGGTTGACTTCCCGCAGCCCGTGGGCCCGATCAAGAGAGAGAAGGCGCCAGGGGTGAAGGTCAGGGACAGGTCGGACAGGAGGGGGTGGTGCTCGTCATATTCAAAGCTCAAGTGCTGGATGGAAATTTCGGCATTCAATGATTTTCAACGGTAGGCAAGCCTGGGATTCCACCTATTTCAATGGGTAGAGGAATAGGGCTTGCCTGCCTTCCTTCTTTCTTACTTAAATTCGTACAGAGAAAGCTTTTGCTCTGCTTTTTGCCAGTTGCCGTTATGCATGATCAGCCGGCACTGCTTTCCATTGATGTAATTCTTGCCATTGTTCAGTACGTAATTGCCTAAGCTATCTGTCAGATACACAAAATATCCGTTCGACTTAAAGCCTTGAACGTAGCCCTTGGCATTATTTCCAATTACGCGAACGTAGTCATTCAGCCATATGCCGCGAGCACATTTCGTGTTCTTCGCATTCCGCTTGGCTGTCGTGTTCGGCTGCTTTCTGCCTTTTCTTGCGGTTGCTTCATGAAGCGAGCGCTTCTTCTTGCGGAACTGGCTGATCATCGTCACCGTTTCCGGCATTTGACCGACCGACTTGATCCCGCTGATTGCGATCGCGTCCATGAAGTGGCCTTTGGGCAGATTAAGATTTTTGCGGTCAACGTAGGTTTGCGAGCCATACTGAAAGCTTGCTTCTGGGAATGCCGCCATGATCCGCTTGCGCAGAATGTTCATGAACGTCGCGCCTTTCAGATGCGTCGTCACTTTCTTCTTGGCTTTCATCCATTTGTAGAGTTTGCCGCCTGGCTGATGATTCTTTGTCGTGTGGCAGTCCGTGCAAAGCGTTATCAGATTGCTTACGCGATCCGTTCCGCCCTGTGAGCGGTAGATGATATGGTGTACTGCGAGCTTCACGCCTTTGCCATGCTTGCGGCAGAGCTGACACGCGGGCCAGCACGTAGTACTCATAGTTCTTCCAGCCCCTCAGGCTGCCTTCCTGATACTGCTTGCCGGAAATCTTCGGATTGAGCATCTTGGCCATGTCGAACTTGCCGACCTCGACATGAAGATCGGGATTCGGCAATACCGCCAAATACCGCTTGATCCAGGCAATGTTGTGATTCACCTTGCCTTTTACTGATGGCGGAAGCCATAAGCCGTCACGCTTGCCGTGCACTCTGTTGAGAAAGCGGGCTTGACGGTAGCGGGTCTTGCGGCTTCTTCTGCCTCTGCGGTAGATCTTTCGCGTGTACAGATTCGCGTGCACGTCTTGGCGAAGCTCTACCTCGCTTTGGCACAGCACCTTTTCTTGACTGACCACGGCAAAGCCGATATGTCTCTGTCCGGTGTCTACGCCAAGGCTGACCTTCTGCTTATAGCCGTATGAGCCGTATTTCAGCTGAATGGTGAACGGATATTTCTTGACCACGAATGCCTTGCCGCTTTTCAGCAGCAGTCTGGCTTTTCTTGGACGGCATGGCATTAGCGGCTTGCCGTCCCTGTTGAGCAGAAACACCCGATTGGCATTTTCGTGCTTCATGTTTTTTCTCCTTTTCCGTAATGCAGGAAACAGTGATTCCTGCCGCTCGTCCAAATCAGGAGACCCAATTTGGATTTGCGTTGATGCCCATCGACAATGTTATCCATGCTTGCCATAATTCCGGAGAATTACGGGGTTTGCCATGATTCCGAAGAACCATGACAAACGCAGTTGACTGTCATGTTAACCTCATGACTGTTTACAGAGCTGCCACAGAGCCAAAGACTTGGGCATCATCCTTGGGTGTGATGACATGGATAACGTAGCAATCCAGTCAGCCGAAGCCGACTGGATTGCTTAGTCTAGACAATGAAAGCCGGATTTCTCCAGCTTCCCTGCTAAAGATAAGAGACCTGAAGCTTGCACTTCAAGCCCCTTACTTCAGTAAGGGGTTACCATTGACTGGGTCTGATCTCAGCTGCTAGGCACCCCGCCATGCAATTAAACCGCTTACTTTACCGCCTAATTATATAAGAAAGCATAAGCAATGTCTATTTTGCGCTTCTTTGCACAAGAACTCTGTTTAATTATTTTCTAATTCGTTGTATTCTAATATTTAGACTGTCAACTTTTAATTTGCCTAGGAGGAAAGCATGCCGAATCAAAGACAACGGATCCGCATCGTTACGTCAGCCTTGATGCTGTCCAACGTGATGTCGGGGCTGGACAACACGATCATCAACACGGCGCTGCCAAGAATCATCGCCGATTTGCACGGGATTGAATATACGGGCTGGTTAGTCGCCATTTTCTTGCTGGGCACCGCGGTGTCCACGCCCTTGTGGTCCAAACTGGGCGAGCGGCGCGGCAACAAGCTGGCCTACCAGCTTTCAGCGGCCATGTTCCTATTGGGGGCGCTCTTGCAGGGGATGGCCAATTCGATGCCGTTCCTGCTCTTTTTCCGCCTGATCGCGGGGATCGGCAACGGCGGGATGGTCTCCTTGCCTTATATCATCTACTCTGACCTGTATCCGAATCCTTACAAGCGCTTGAAGGTTTTGGGCATGGTGTCGGCCTTTTTCACGACCGCGACCATCCTGGGGCCCTTGTTCGGGGGCTGGATCGTCGACGTTTTGTCCTGGCGCTGGGTCTTCTACATCAATATCCCGGTGGCCTTGATCTCCATCGTTTTGGTCCAGCTCTTCTTTAAGGAAGAACATAAGGAAAAAAGCGTCCGCAAGGTCGACCTGGGCGGGGCTGTCTTCTTGTCCTTAGGGGTGGTGGCCCTGCTGCTGGGAACCCA
The DNA here is from genome assembly GCF_009695985.1 of Lactobacillus porci. Classification (NCBI taxonomy): domain Bacteria; kingdom Bacillati; phylum Bacillota; class Bacilli; order Lactobacillales; family Lactobacillaceae; genus Lactobacillus; species Lactobacillus porci. The sequence goes on along the minus strand of NZ_VUMX01000015.1, from coordinate 20,660 downwards.
GCTTTTGGGCGCGGTCAACCTGGCCACGGCGCTTCTGGTCTTCGCGGCGGCCTTTATCTTCGTGGGCATGCTGCTGCTGGTGGAACACCGGGCGGACGACCCAATCATTCCGGGCCGCTTGTTCAAGAACCGGCCTTTGGTGATTGACTTTGCCCTCTTTGTCTTGATCTGGGCCGCGATGTCGTCTTTCAGCGTCTACGCGCCAATGTGGGCGGAAGGGCTGATGGCCTCAACCGCCTTGGTCGGGGGGATGACCCAGATTCCCGGAGCCTTTACCGACATGCTGGGCTCCTTGTCCGTTGAGCGCCTGCGCCACCGCTGGAGCGAGTACCAGGTGATCCTCTACACCACTTGGGTGATCTTCTTTGGCTACCTGCTGATGGCCGTGGCCCCGCGCTCTTTCCCTTACTGGGCCATCCTGGTGGCGGGGATGCTGCAGGGGGTTGGCAACGGGATCATGTTCAACCAGCTCCAGGTCAAGGTCCAAGAGGATGCTGACCCTAAGGACGTGCCCGTGGCGACTTCTTTCTCCTACCTGATCAGAATGCTGGCCATGGCCATCTCGTCCTCAATTTTTGGCGTGATCCTCAACCAGCACCTGGCCAAGGGCGTGGCCCAAAGCCACGGCCGGATCACGATCAAGATGCTGAACCACCTGTCCGACTTTGAAACCAGAGCCCGCCTGCCGCGCCAGCTGCTGCCGGAGATGGAGCAGATCCTCTATGGGGCGATTCACGCGATTTTCTGGGCCGGCTTCATCCTTGTTGCCGCGGCATTATTGATCGCGATTTGGGCCAGAAGGCAGGAAAAACGAGGCCAAAAGCGCTAAAGCCCGTTGACAGGTTCCAATTGTTGTAAAATATAAATAGTTTAAACGATAGGGGGGATCTGGCTTGGCAACCGTAGCCTTAGATGAATACTTGCAGACGCTACTGCGCAAGCAGGGGCGCGATCATAATGAATTGACCCTGCCCGCGGGGAGCAGCGATCTTGACCTCTGCACCATTTATTTGGAAAATACCAATCTGGGGATTCACAGGTACTTGACTGATGTGGTGACTTTGCTCTTTTTGGCGGCAGGGCATGAGACCTTGCGCCTTGAAAAAAAGGAGCTGGACTTTGGCGCGGGCAACTTTGTCCTCTTGGACAAGGGGGCAGCTTATGAGCTCCTGGACCCCAGCCGCGGGACTCTGCTCTTGAAGTTCAAGTTCCGGCCAAGCCTGGGCCTGCAGCCCCTTTTTGAGCAGGAATTCGCCAAGACGGATAAAGACGCCCAAGTCTGCACGGCCTGGCTCAAACGGATCAAGCAGGATGGCTTCTTGTGGGTCAGGAACATTCCGCTGATGCCAGCCTCCAGATGCCTGCTAAACGCGGTGGATGAGTACCTGGATGGGGATGTCTTTGCTTCGGCCTTGATCAAGGCCAACCTGGCCAAGGCCGCGGCTTTGAGCCTGCGCTCAGAGCGCTTTGGCAGCCAGGTTAAGGCTGCCAAAAAGGAGCCCGGCCACTTGGGCGCCCGGGAGATCAACCGCTATATTGACGCCAACTACATGGACACCAGCCTGAAGACGGCGGCCCAGGCTTTTGGCTTAAATGCCAACTACTTCTCCAACCTGGTCAAGAAGCGGACCGGCAAGAGCTTTATCGACCTGGTCAATGAGCGGAAGATGGATGAGGCCTGCGTTCTTTTGGCCAGGACGGACCTGTCGATCATGCAGATCATCCACCAGCTGGGCTACAATGGCAAGTCCTTCTTCTACAAGAAGTTCAAGGAAGTCTATGGGATGTCCCCCAATGAAAAACGCGATGAGCTGTTCCGGCAGCAAAAGATCAATTTGAAATAAGCCTGCTGGACGCGAAAAAGAGTCTGGGAAAAACGTAGCAGTTGGGCACCCTATGAGCTTCAGCAGCTCTCTGCTGTGATTTGAGATACATAAAAAGGCTTCTAGAAGTTTTTCACTTCTAGAAGCCTTTTTTATTAGCTAGAGTTTTTTCAGACTCTTTTTACATTTCTTGCAGCCGTTTGATCCGCTCGCTGGTTGGTGGGTGGGTGTCAAATAAGTGGCTCAGGCTGGGCCGGCGGATCGGGTCTTCAATATAGAGCGAGGCGCTGGCGGAGTTGGCCGCCTTCATGGGCTGGCTGTTTTCGATCTTGGTCAGGGCGCTGATCAGTCCCTGGGGATTCCGGGTCAGCTCCACGGAACCCGCGTCGGCCAGGTATTCCCGGTTTCGGGACAGGGCCATCTGGGCCAGGGCCGCAGCTAATGGGCCCAGGATCAGGACGAAAACGACGCCGATCACGCCGATGATCATCCCAAGCGCGCCGCCGCTGTCGCGGTCATCGTCATCGCGGTCTCCCCCGCCGAAGCCATACCAGATCCAGCGCTGGGCAAACTGGGAGATGAAGCTGATGGCTGAAACCAGAACCAGGGCAACCATGGACAAGCGGATGTCGTAGTTGCGGATGTGGGAGATTTCATGGCCCAGGACGCCTTCCAGTTCTTCGCGATCCATCATGTCCAAAAGCCCCTGGGTCACGGCTACGGCCGACTTGTCCGGCGACAGGCCTGTCGCGAAGGCATTGGGGCTTTGGTCAGGGATCAGGTAGACCTTGGGCATGGGGATCTGGCCCACCATGGCCATGTCTTCAACGATATGAAAGAGCTGGGGATTGTCTTCCTCGCGCAATTCTTGTCCATGGTTCATGGACATGACGACATTGACTGGGTCCTGGAAGACCAGGAAGCTGTAGACCAAGGCCACGACCAGGGCGGTCAGGATGCCCGGCAGGGGCTTGTCCCAGAGCAGCTGCCCCAGGCCTGCTCCAACCAGGACAAAAATCACGGCAAAGAGGAACATGACCAAGAAGGTTTTGCGCTTATTGCGCGCAATTTGCTCGTAAAGCATTGATCCTCCTTAATATTGTGCCAAATGAATTGCTTAAAATGAAACTTTCGGAGCCTTGGTCTCTTCTTCAGGAATTGACAGGTAGTCAACCTTGCTGAAGTGGTGGATGTTGGCCACGATGTTGGACGGGAAGGTCACCAGCAGCTTGTTGTAGCTGGCCGCGCAGGAGTTGTACAGCTGGCGGGAGTAGGCAATCTTGTTTTCCGTGTTGGTCAGTTCTTCCTGCAGCTGGCCGAAGTTCTGGTTGGCCTTCAGGTCCGGGTAGCTTTCAGCCAGGGCAAAAATGCTCTTCAGGCTGTCAGTGATCTGGTTGGACAGCTGCATGGCCTGTTCGTGGTCATCGGCTGGCACTTGCACCAGCTGGTTGCGCAGGGCAACGACAGCGGACAGGGTTTCCTTTTCGTGCTTGGCGTAGCCCTTGACCGTTTCCACCAGGTTGGGGATCAGGTCATTGCGCCGCTTCAATTGTACGGTGATTTGACTCCAGGCCTCTTCGGTGTTGATCTTGGCTTTTTGCATGCCGTTGTAGGCAGAGATGTAAAAAATCGCGATCAAGATGACGAGGATCAGGAGCACGATCCAAAGGGTCATAATTCATGCCTCCTTATCTGCATATTGCATTTTCACGTTTTTGTTTCATTAAACGTGCTCTTCATTTAATTATAGCTTATGGCATATTTCTGGCAAAATGAAAACGCCCAAAAGCCTTTGGACGTTTTCATTTTGCTGATTTACAGGGCCAGTTTGACGATCACCCAGCCGATCGCGGACAGGATGACCAGGCCAATCATTTGGTAAGTGAACCACTTAGGGAAGAACTGCTGCTTCTGGTCCTTGGAAGCGTGGGCGTAGAAGGTCCGCATGACCAGCATGTTGGCCATGGAGCCGATTGGTGACCCGAAGCCGCCGATGTTGGAGCCCAAAGTCAGGGCTTCAGCGTACTTAGAGAACTTCCCGATCAAGATGGTTGAAGGAACGTTGCTCATGAACTGGCTGGAGATGATCGCCGTCCAGTAGGTGCTCATCTCAGTCCCAACGAAGCCGTGAATCAGGGTGACAACGAACGGAATCTGCTGGATGTCGCTGATGAAGACGAAGAACAGGGTAAAAGTCAAGAGCAAGGCGTAGTCGATGTGGACCAGGATCTTCCAGTTTAAGATCAGGGCCCAGATGATGGAAGCGACTAATGGCATCCAGATCGGCACGAACTTGAAGACGCCGACGAAGAAGAAGAGGAAGATCACGGTCGTGACGATAGTCATTGGCCAGGAGATCTCAATTTCCACGACTTCTTGGGTTGGCACCGCATCCTTCGGGACGAAGAAGAAGACGCACAAGAAGACGGCCATGGCCGCGATCAGGTAAGGCAGGGTCCACTTGAAGAAGGTGGCTGGCATCAGGTGGTAGTTGGAGACCACGAAGATGTTGTGCGGGTTCCCCCATGGCGTGAAGGCCGCCCCGATGTTGGCCCCCATCCCGATCAAGGTGGTTGGAAGGATCTGCGGCAGCTTGTACTTCTTGGCAATGTTCAAGTAGAGCGGAATCAGGGTCAGGCAGGTAATGTCGTTGCCCAGGAACATGCCGGACAGGATGGCCAGCAGGGTGAACAGGAGGTTCAGCTTGCGGGTGGAGTCAGCAATCGCCGTCAGCTTGTAGGCAATGATGTCCAAAACGTGCAGGTAGCCGTAGATTTGGATCAAGATCAGCATCGTGGCCACGGATTCGATCGTGTGCCAGTTCATGTCGCCGCTTCTAGGCCGCGCGAAGAAGAGGCTGATGATGGTGATGATGATGGTAATCTGCAAGATGCGGTCCCCGAACATCTTCTTGAAAAAGGCTAAGAAGTTTGTTGAATTGTCTTTTTTGGCAGCGTCCATATTAAACTCCTAATTTCTAGAACTTGCTAAAAGCATTGGCTTTGATGCTTAACGCAAAATTAACGAAACTGAAACTATTACTTTACTTTCAATATTTCTATTGTGTGCTATTTTTCTAAAATTCTCAATAGTTCAAAATTAACGAACAGATGTTATTGAAAAGAGTTTGACGAATCGCAAAAGGCAAAAAGTCCCAATAAAAATCCGAACATTCGCAAATGAATAACTAACAAAAATAGCTGTGAATGCCGGTATATCGCCTTTTTACACCGATCAGCAAAAATGGGCAATTGCTACCTTTTTTAACTGAACAAAAGTGACCGACTTTTGCCAACGGCCAAAAATTGGTTTCAAGGCGCGGACCACTTTCTGAAAAGAAATAGCGCTTACATCGGGTGGAAGCTTTGTTAAGAATTATTAATAAAGCCAATGAACTGAAAAAAGGCTATAATTTGACATGCGGCCCAAAGCGCCGCGCCAAGTTCAAATATTAAAGAGAGAATTTTGTCAAAATGAAGCAAACACTGAGCAAAGTCATCAAAATTGCCAACCTGCTGCTGGGCCTGCTGCTGGCCGCGTTTATGGGCAGCCAGGCCTACCGGGCTTTGGACGTCAACAGCGCCCGCTATATTACCGCGATCAAGCTGATGATCGGCCTGGGCATTTTATCCTTGCTGCTGGCGGTTCTGCCCCTGACCAGGATTTCCGCCAAATACTTCTGGGCTTTTCCTTTTGCCCAGGCAGTAGTGGCCGTCTTTTTCTGGAACAAAGTGCCCCAGCTGTGGATCGCTGGCTGCCTTTACCTCTTATACGCGGTTGCAGTGTCCTTTGTCTTCCGCTATAGTAAGTTGGATGAAGACTTGCACAAGAGCAAGAAAGAGTAGTATAATAACTACTGATTTTCGAAAATCGATGAAAGGATGAAGAGACATGTCAAGAAATATCCACACGGGTATCAACCCACACCGTCGTCCACGCAACGCTTCTAACGCTAAGAAGCGCGTTGCTCACGCAGCTGCTGTTGTTTCATACTTGAACCAAGCTGCTAAGGACGAAAACAAGTAATTGTTTTTGACTCAGATGATGAAAGACCAGGGCTCTGCCTTGGTCTTTTTCTGTTTATTGACTCGTACGCACGGGAGGTTTAGATGAAATTTCAATGCAGTGCCTGCGGGCTCAGGATCGATTCCCTGCACTTTAAGCAAAAGGGCCTGATGAACCCAAAGCTGACCAGCATCTGTGACATCTGCCGTCAGCGGGGGCTGGCCGCGGAAGACTATGGCAATCCGGTGGTCAAGGTCTTTGCCGCCAACCTGCTCTTTACTTACGTGGGGACCGGGCAGGAAGTGGACGAACAGAATTTTCTGCTGGGGTCAGCCAAGCTACGCAAGCGCTATGAGGGCTTTTTGCAGGACTTTGACGGCAATTCGCTGGTTCAGCAGCAGATCAGCCGGGAAGAGGTCAACCGGGCGCTGGTGGCCTGTGAAACGGGCGTGAGCGGCTTCGTGCCCGACCCGGGCCTGACTTTTGCCATGAATTTGGAAAAAATGGGGCTCAAGGTCAACTTCCAGCTCAATGAGGTCGACTATATCGACCGCGAGCGGATCCGCGCCAAGTACAAGTACCGCTGCCAGTACTGCGGCCGCCGGGGGAGGAGCGTGGACCACAAGGATCCCGTGTCCCTGTCCCAGAACAACCGCCTGGACAACTTGATCCTGTCCTGCCAGGAATGCAACCGGATCAAGTCGAACATGCCTTATGATCTTTTTGTCAAGCTCAACGACGAGATTCCCGCCATCAACCAGCAGCTGGTCAAGTATGAAAATGCCCTGGGTCCCTTAAAAGAGGAATTCCAGCAGCGGCGGAGGATGCTGGCGGCCAAGGTCCACTTAAAGGGCGTCGTCAATGATCCTGAGCTCAATGCCATCCGCAAGAGCAACAAGCGCCTGCAGGATGCCATCGACAGCCTGGAAGCCGACTACGATGCCTTGCGCCTGGCAAGGGAGGAACACTTTGCCAACGGCTGGAAGCTGGCCATTGCTAGCAAAAAAACAGACATCATTTAAAAATGGTAAACAAAAAGTTATCTCTTTGCTATTGACTTGTAAATTATGTAACAATGAAAGAATGCTTTGTAACTGAATGTAACAAAGTGAAAACGCAAAGCATGTGAAAAACAGCGCCAGGACTAGCCTGAGCGCTGTTTTTTTAATTGTAACCTTAAGTATACCGGTTTGTAACATCCTAAAGTTATACTTGTAAATGCTCACAGGCAAACCACGATAAACAATAGTTTAAGGAGATAAGCGATCAACATGAAGAAAAGAAATCTGTTAATGACGACCATGGCGACTTTGAGTGCCAGCGGCGCGCTTTTTGCGGCATCATCCACGGCAATGGCCGCGACGACGCATGAAATCGCGCAAAATGACACTTTGTGGTCATTATCACAAAAATATGGCGTGTCAGTGAAGGCCTTGAAGAAGGTCAACAAGCTGTCCAGCGACCTGATCATCGCGGGCCAGACCCTGAAGGTTCCAAGCAAGGCGGAAGCCAAGCTGGCCACGGCCACTACCCACAAGGTGGTCAAGGGCGACACGTTGTGGTCAATCGCCAAGAAGTACGGCGTCACCGTCGCCAGCTTGAAGAAGGCCAATAACTTGACCAGCGACGCGATCGACGTTGGTCAAAAGCTGCGTCTTTATGCTTCTGCCGCAAATACTGTCACTGCTAGCGCGGATACCGCAAACGCGTCAAGCACCAGCACTTCTACTACGGCTAACAGCGCTTCGGGCGCGTCAAGCAGCACTGCCAACAATTCGACCAGTCCGACTAATGCTGCTGGCAATAACAACAATACAAGCAAGACTACCGACTCTAATGCGACGAGCAGTCAAACGACTGCCGCTGGTACAAGTCAAGCCGCGCGAACGAATAACGACTCCAACAAGCCAGCGGCTTCCGCAACAACTAATTCAACCACCAGTAGTACCAGTGGCAGCAGCTCAGCTAGCGCTGCCAGCCAGGCAGCCGTCAGTCAAGCGCCAAGCGGCTCTGCAAGTTCTGCCTCAACCAGCGCCAGTGCAAGCGCAATCGCTTCGTACGCGATGAGCTTCGTCGGCGTGCCTTACGTCTGGGGCGGCAGCACGCCAGCCGGCTTTGACTGCTCAGGCCTTGTGCAGTACGTATACAGCCACTTTGGCATCAGCTTGGGCCGTACAACTTATGCTCAAGAAAACGCCGGCACCAAGATCAGCGTATCCCAAGCCCAGCCAGGTGACCTTTATTTCTGGGGCTCATACGGCTCAGCCTACCACGTGGCGATTGCCCTTGGCAATGGCCAGTACATTCAGGCACCTGCCCCAGGGCAAAACGTATCCGTAGGCAGCGTAAGCTATTACGCGCCAAGCTTTGCCGTTCGTGTTCTTTAATTTTGAGACTCTAATATTCCAGCACGCGGCAAGGCCAAAAGGACCCAGACGGGTCCTTTTTTGGCGTTTGTGGAAAAATGTGGCTGGATCTCCCGCGGCAGGCAGGAACTTTTTTGAAAAGTAAACAAAAAGTTATCGATTTGCAATTGACTTGTAAATTTTGTAACACACGCCATTAAAAAATGTAGTAAAATAGGTTCAACTGTTGGGTTCTAGGCTATTTTTCATTTTGTAACATTAGCAATACCCATTTGTAACATCTAAAAGTTATACTTTAAGATGTGAGAAAGTATAACAATTAATTAAGAGTTTAAGGAGAAATTGCGTTAAATGAAGAAGAAAAGTCTGTTTATGGCTACTCTGGCAACGATTTCTGCCTCTGGAGCCCTTTTTGCAACCAGCGCGAACGCGAATGCGGCAATGGATCACAAGATCGTGCTTAACGACACCCTGTGGGGCCTGTCAAAGAAGTACAATGTGACGATTGATGCCTTGAAGAAGTACAACAAGCTGTCTAGTGACACCATCTACGTTGGCGACACCTTGAAGGTGCCAACCAAGGCAGAAGCCGCGCTGGCTACCGCCAAGACCCACCGAGTAGTTAAGGGCGATACCTTATGGTCACTTGCTAAGAAGTATGGCACTACGGTCAGCGCTTTGAAGAAGCTCAACAACCTGACCAGCGACACCATCTATATTGGCCAGACCCTGATCCTGCATGCCAACCTGAACACCTATGGGGTTGGCGGCGCGACGATCAGCAGCAACAGCAGCAAGGCCGCTAACGATAATGCCGGCTACGGTGCCGTATCAAGCACGACTACCGCGTCAGTGACGACAAAGCAGCCAGAAAAGTCAGCTAAGCCAGCGCCAGCCAAGAAGGATGAACCAAAGGCTAGTGCAGACACTGATACCAGTGCAAAGAAGAATGCTGAAAGTACGGACAGCACTAAGACTGATGCCTCAACTAGCGCCAACGCTACGACTGACTACAGTGCCAACACTGCTGATACGTCAGCAAACGCTAATGCAACGACTGACTACAGTGCCAACACTGCTGATACGTCAGCTAACACTAGTGCAACGACTGACTATAGCGCCAACACTGCTGATACGTCAGCTAACACTAGTGCAACGACTGACTACAATGCAAGCGCTGCTAACGCTGCAACTAGCTCAAATACCGCAAATACGACCAGTGCTGCAATTAACGCTAACACCGCAAGCAAGTCAACTAGTGCCAACACTACGACTGATTACAGTGCAAACGCTGCAACTAGCTCAAATACCGCAAACACGACCAGCGCTGCAACTAACGCTAACACCGCAAGCAAGTCAACTAGTGCCAACACTACGACTGATTACAGTACAAATGCCGCTAACACTGCAACTAGCTCAAACACTGCAAATACGACTAGTACTGCAACTAACTCAAACGCTGCAAGCACGTCAACTGCAGCTAACACGACTAGTGCGTCAACGAACGCTAACGGGGCAAATACGTCAACTGCATCCAACACGACCAGCACTGCAACTAATGCAAGCAGTCAGGCAGCCGTAAGCCAAGCGCCAACCAGCACTGCCAGCCAAAGCAGCAAGACCACGAGCGTGCAGTCCGCGGCTAAGAAGACGGCCAAGAAGACGGCCACTCCAAAGGCTGCGGCAAGCACCACTGCTTCCGCTACTGCCGGCAGCATCACTTCATACGCGATGAACTACCTTGGCGTGCCATACGTTTGGGGTGGTACTACTCCAGCGGGCTTTGACTGCTCAGGCTTTGTGCAATATGTTTACAGCCACTTTGGCGTCAACCTTGGCCGGACGACCTACACCCAGCAATACGCTGGCACCAAGATCAGCGTGGCTGACGCTCAAGCAGGCGACCTCTACTTCTGGGGTTCATACGGCTCAGCTTACCACGTAGCCATCGCCCTTGGTGGCGGTCAATACGTCATGGCGCCAGCCCCAGGCCAAAGCGTCATGGTCGGCAGCGTCAGCTCATACACTCCAAGCTTTGCCGTTCGCGTCCTGTAAAAAGCATCATTAAATGGAGAACGCCTTAAAAAGCTCATCTAACTTAGATGAGCTTTTTATTTTGTCAATAAAATGCCGCAGCCAAGTCCCAGGAGGGGCCACTTTGTGCTTTTTTGGCAAATAGGGCTATAATTGAAATCAGAAATTTAAGGAGGCTATGGCAAAGCTATGGAAGAAAAAGCAAAGTTAAACCTTTTGGAAAAGTACAATCTGACTGACAGCGAGGAAAAGGCGCTGGTGATCGACGCGGTTAGTGCCATCAACCGCGGGGAAAACAAGTTCAAGGTCTTGCACGGGCTCGCTTTTGCCTTGACTGCTTTGAGAATGAACCAAGAGCTCTCTGATGGGGCCAAGGACCTGCTCAACTACCTGAACAAGCCAGATATCAATGCTGAATTGGAAAAAATGGACGTGGTCTTCGTCGCTGAATAGGACACGTTAAAAGCCCTGGGCATCGTTGCCCAGGGCTTTTAACGTTATATCTGAATTAAGCGGCCAAAGTAGCAAAAACAACCGCCAAAATGATGCCAACGATCGTGGCCGCCGCGGCCATGATCAGCTTGGATGAATTCCGTAAGTCGCACACGACCGCTTCTGCCGTGCCGCAGCCGGAAATATAGACTGGAATAAAGTTGAGCCAGTCATTTGGCCGGTTCATGCTTCGCTGCACGAAGTAAAGAATGGCCGTTAAAATAACTCCCCACATAATAAATGACAAAAGATTCTTACTAATCGTTTTTGGACCCAAATCTCTGATTCTCATTTTTTCTTTCACAACACTCGACGCTGACTTTTTCATTTCTGAATCTACTTTAGTCCGATTATCATAAAAATCAAGGGCAAAATGGGCCTTTTCGGCACTTGTAAAAGAACCGTAACAGACATGAAAAGATCCCGGAAAATCCGGGATCTTTTCATGAGCTTTCAAACTGTTTTCTGTTAGTCTGCAACCACGTGGCGCTCGAATGGATCATCGCTGATGCCTTCAGCCAAAATGTCCCGGCACCATTCCTTGGCAGTGAAGAGGGAGTGGTCGCGGTAGTTGCCGCAGGTCTTGATAGTCGTGCCTGGCACGTCGTCCCAGGTGATGTCGTCGCGGATCTCTTTAAGCGAGTCGCGCAGAGCCCGGGCAACTTCGGTTGTTGAGTGCTCGCCCCACATAATCAAGTGGAAGCCAGTCCGGCAGCCAAATGGGGAGCAGTCAATGACCCCGTCCATGCGGTCGCGCAGCAGGCTGGCCAAGAGGTGCTCAATGGTGTGCAGGCCGCCGGTTGGGATAGCGTTCTTGTTTGGCTGCACCAGACGCAGATCGAAGTTGGAAATCTTGTCGCCCTTAGGACCTTCCTCAACGGTAATCAAGCGGACGTAAGGTGCCTTAACCTTAGTATGATCCAATTCAAAGCTTTCAACTTTAGCCATAATGTATAGTCTCCTTATTTTGTGTTTCTTTTGCTTTTGAAAAGTCCCCGAAAAGTTCAGGGACTGGCTCTTGTCACCTTTAGTATAATGTTTTGCACCGCCTTGTCAAAAGGGCGCTGCTTTCTTTGAAATATAAGATAATTGTTATTAAGCCTGCTTAAAATAGAGTACAATTATCCTAGGGTATTTTTAAAGAATAGGTAATTTTTATGATCAAAGCGACGGTAGTATACGCGATCAGTGAATTCTTCTGTGCCATCATCATGTTTGGCCTGAATGCATCGCTGAAGGCGGTCACCAACTATGGAAAACGCGAAAAATGGTTCTCCCGGGTCTTTATTACCCAAGGGATGTATTTGCTTGGCGATGGGCTGAGCACCGTAATTCCTTGGCATTACGTGCCGGTCGCGGGGCCGCTGATGATCCTGCTAAACCTTTACAAGGCCTTGATGCTGGACGTCGTCAGCGTGGCGATTTTCTTTTATATCGACAGTTGCGGGCAGCTGACTATGTCGGACACGAAGAAGAAGCGCTGGCTGGTCTGCCTGCCGGCAATTTTAGCCGCTGTCTTTGAGGTCCTCGTCTCCATTGCCAGTCCAACCTTGTTTATGTCGGTGAACATGAAGCTGACTAGCCTGCTAAACTGCCTGTTGGTTGGCGTGCCAGCCTTTTATGCCTTGGCGACGGTTGCCTTGGCCGTTCACGGGGCCAGTCAGAGTCCAACCAAGACGGTCAGGAACTTCTACTTGGTCACGGGGACCTATCCGCTGGTCATGGTCTTTTTTGGCGCCCTCGACATTTACTTTGGCGAGATTCCCTTCTATGCCTTCGCGGCAACGCTTTGCTTGATCTTCCTGTACCTTTACCAGTTTGGCGTTTTCGTCGACACCTTGTCCTTGAGCAGCCTCAGCAATTTGAAGGGGCGCGAGCGCTTCAAGAGCTTCTTGGAAGATATTCAGAAAAAGGGTGAGATGGGCGAATACTACATCCTTTTGATCGACATGGACGGCTTGAAGTCCATCAATGACATCTATGGCCGGGAGGAAGGCGACCGGGCGGTCTACTTGGTCGGCGAAAAAGTCGAAGCCCTGGAGGAGTCGGCTCTTGGGTCCAGCTGCCACTATGGCGGGGATGAATTTTTAGCTGTCCTGCGCTTGGCAGATGAGAACGCGGTTGCCCTGACTATTGACGATCTGAAAAGCGCGATCAAGCAGTCGGCCCTGGCGGAAAAACTGGCCACCATTCCGCAGGTCGTGGTTGGCTTCGTTCGGGCGGACACGGCTGACGGGGACTTGAAGATGCAGCTGCGGATCGCGGAATCGCAGATCTATGAGCAAAAGCGTGAGTTCAAGAAGGGCGACCAGGAAGGCAACTTCTTCGTCGACAAGGTGACTGGATTGCCTAACGCCAATTACTTCAACAGCTTTGCCGGCAACTACGTCAGAGAACATATCTACGATAAGCCGGCCGTGGTCTTGGTCAACATCCGGGGGATGCAGGCCTATAACAACCATTATGGCTATGAGCAGGGGGACGCACTTTTGAAGCGGATCGCCCAGGAATTGCACAAGCGCTTTGCCAAGGGGATCCTGGTCCGCTTCGCGGAAGACAATTTTGTGATCGTGACGGCTGATCCTGACGTGGAGCGGCTGTTGACCGAAGCAGCCGCTGAAATCAACCATAAGGAGGCCGTTGGCCTGCGGGCCGGGATCTACTACTGCGAAAGTGACCAGGACTCAGTGGCCATCGCGGTCGACAAGGCCAAGCTGGCCATGCGCTATATCAAGGACGACCGCAGCGTCGTCTACCGGGTCTATGACCAGGAAGTCAGCAAAAGCTTCGAGCGCCAGGCCTATGTCCTGGAGCACTTCCAAGAAGCCTTGGACTCAGGCTGGATCCGGCCTTACTACCAGATTGACGTCCGCAGCCTGACGGGCGCCGTCTGCTCAGCTGAAGCCTTGGCCCGCTGGGATGACCCGAAGTACGGGGTCTTGACCCCCTTCTTCTTCGTGGAGACTCTGGAAGACGCCCACCTGGTCCACAAGCTGGACCTGGAGATCATCCGCCAGGTCTGCGAGATGCTGGCTAGACGCCTCAAGGAGGGGCAACCAGTGGTGCCGATTTCCGTCAACCTGTCCCGGGTTGACTTCCAGGTCTGCGACATTTTTGCCGAAGTAGACCAATTGCGCCGGCACTATGGCCTGGAGGCCAAGATGCTGAAGATCGAGATCCTGGAATCCACGATTGCCACCAACCCGAAGGAGCTGAAGCGGGCTATCGGCAAGTTCCATGAGGCCGGCTATGAGGTCTGGATGGACGACTTCGGTTCTGGCTACTCCAACTTCAACAACCTGGATGAATACAATTTTGACCTGCTGAAGATCGACATGGTCTTCTTGCACAGCTTTGACGTCCGGCCGCATATCAAGACCATTCTGTCCATGATCGTTGATATGGCCAAAAAGATGGGGATGCACACGGTTTGCGAAGGGGTGGAGACCCAAGAGCAGGCCGACTTCCTCCGGGAGATTGGCTGCGAGCGGCTGCAGGGCTACATTTTGTCAAAGCCAGTTCCCCAGGAAGAGTTTGAAAGCCAGCTGACCCACTATGCCCAAAGCAAGGTGGAAAACCCGGCTGAAAATGACTACTATGACCGCCTGAGCCACGTCAATGTTCTGTTTGATCCGATGATTGACAATGGCCAAAAGCAGGACCCAGGCATCAAGCTGCCGATCGGCTTGATCGAGCGGGAGGGCGATGAGCTGGACTTTGTCTTCATGAACCACAGCTACCAACAGGTGCTGGTGGACAGTGGCTACCACCCTGACCGGTGGAACCAGGAAGCTGGGAGCAGCCACCTCTTTCAGTCAGTCATGCTGAAGCTGATGGATGAAAGCAAAGCGGCCAATGGGGCTGAAGCGTCCCAGGTTTACGTCTTTAACGGGGTCAGCTACCTCTTGGAGATCCGCTATTTGGCCACCGACCAGCTGAAGCAGAAACAGGCCTATGTCTACACCTTCGAAAAGCTCTAAGCAGATAACAATAAAAAAGGCTTCTAGAAGTTTTTTCACTTCTAGAAGCCTTTTTATTCGTTAGAGTTTTTCCAAGACGCTTTTTGCATGCCTTAGATTTGCGGACCACGGAAGTTGGCCAGGAACTTCTGGGTCTTGTCGTTTTGCGGATGGTTGAAGATCTGATCTGGCGTCCCCTTTTCGGTAACCAGGCCGTCGCTCATGAAGATGACTTGGTCAGAGACTTCCTTGGCAAAGGCCATTTCGTGGGTGACCACGATCATGGTCAAGCCAGTCTTAGCCAGCTTCTTCATCGTGTCCAGGACTTCCCCGACCATTTCCGGGTCAAGGGCTGAAGTCGGTTCGTCGAAGAGCAGGATCTCCGGGTTCATGGAGACGGCCCGGGCAATGGCAACCCGCTGCTGCTGGCCACCAGACAGTTGTCTTGGCTTAGCGTCAATGTAAGGGTCCATGCCGACGCGCTTCAGGTTCTCCATGGCGATCTTCCGGGCTTCTTCCTTGGACCGCTTTAAGACCAGCTCCTGGCCGACCATGCAGTTCTGCAGGACGTTCTTGTTGCTGAACAGCTCGAACTGCTGGAAGACCATGCCAACCTTGGAGCGGTACTTTGGAATGTTGTAGTCTTCGTCCAGGATGTTGTCCTTGTGGAAGAGGATCTTCCCGCCGGTTGGATCTTCCAGCAGGTTGATGCAGCGCAGCATGGTGGACTTGCCGCCGCCGGAAGGGCCGATGATGGTCATGACTTCGCCCTTGTGGACGTCAAAAGAAATGTCGCGCAGGACTTCATGCTGGCCGTAGCTCTTCTTTAAGTGCTGGACGCTCAAGATAATTTTATTGTTTTCGTAGTCAGCCATGTTACTTGTCTCCTCCTACTTGCACTTGGTTTGCCATCATGTTGTAGTTTTCCGGACCTTCGATGTGCTTTTCGATCAGGTTGAAGATGCGGGTGATCGTAAAGGTCAGGAACAGATAGATTGCTGAGATGACCAGGTAAGTCTGGAAGAATTGGAAGCTTTGACTGGCGATGGTTGACCCAACAAAGAACAGTTCTGAAACTGAGATGATGCTCAGGACGGAAGTATCCTTGATGTTGACGATGAACTCGTTGGTGATTGATGGCAGGCAGTTTCTGATCGCTTGCGGCAGGATGATGTGCCACATTCTCTGGTTGTGGGTCATCCCCAAGGCACTGGCGGCTTCGAACTGGCCTTCTGGGGTAGAGATGATCCCCCCGCGGATGACTTCGGCCAGGTAGGCCCCAGTGTTGATGGAGACGATGACCAAGGCCGCAAAGGTTCTGTTCATGTTCAAGTGCCAGAATTGGGCTACCCCGTAGTAGATAACCGCGGCCTGTACCATCATTGGCGTGCCCCGGAAGACTTCAACGTAAACTGACAGCAGCCACTTGCAGAAGGCCAGCAGGCCGCGCTTGAATTTCTTCTTCGGTTCTGGAATGGTCCGGACGATCCCGACCAATAGGCCGATGAAGAAGCCGACGATGGTGCCGACCAGGGAGATCAGCAAGGTCATGCCAATCCCTTCGAGGATCATGTTCCCGTAGTTCTTGATCATGGAAACCAGCCAGTTTTCCTTCTTGGTGTTGGTCTGCGGCTGCTGGTGCACGGCGTCCTTCATCAAGGCCTGGCGCTTGCTTTCAGGGATGCTGGCCAGAATCTTGTTGACGTCATTCAAAAGCTTGTCGTTGCCCTTCTTGACCCCGATGGAAACTTCGGCGTCGCTGGTGGAAACCTTCAGCCCCTTCATCTTGGACAGGTTGACCCCGACGATGTTGGAGTCGACCATCTTGAAGGAAGTCAGTTCCGTGTCTTCAGCCACGTAGCCGTCGATGGTCCCGGCTTCCAGAGATTCGCGCATGGCGGAAAAGTCCTTGGAAGCTGGCTCGCGCTTGGCGCCTGGCAGCTGCTTGATCAGGTCATAGTGCAAGGTCCCTTGCTGGGCGGTCAGCTTGGCCCCCTTGAAGTCAGTCAGGTACTTGGCGTCAGCGTACTTGCTGTTCTTGTTCATGATGACCACGAAATTGGTCGTCCGGTAAGGGCTGGTAAAGTTGATGGCCTTGCGGCGTTCTGCCGTTGGGCTCATCCCGGCGATGATCAGGTCGATCTTGCCACTGGTCAGGGCTGGCAAAAGCCCGTCCCATTGGGTCTTTTCCACGATGACCTTCTTGCCCAGCTTCTTGCCGATGATCTTGGCGATCTTGACGTCGTAGCCGTTGGCGTATGAGCTGGTCCCGTCGATCTTAACGGCACCGTTGGCCTTGGTCGTTTGGGTCCAGTTGTATGGAGCATAGTTGGCTTCCATACCGATCTTCAGCGTGTCGCTGTCGGCCTTGGCTGGCCGTGAAAGGGCGATGCCCGTGGCCAGGGTCAGGACCAAGGCCAGGACCGCGCTGATCCAGCTTCTCTTTAACTTCATCTGTATAAAACCTCCATAATATACACAGATATGAAATACAATAAAA
Organism: Lactobacillus porci; assembly: GCF_009695985.1. Taxonomy (NCBI): domain Bacteria; kingdom Bacillati; phylum Bacillota; class Bacilli; order Lactobacillales; family Lactobacillaceae; genus Lactobacillus; species Lactobacillus porci. The sequence goes on along the minus strand of NZ_VUMX01000015.1, from coordinate 3,481 downwards.
GCGAAAGCAAAACACCCTCACTGCTTGAACAATGAGGGTGGTAAAATTCAGTATTTAATACCAAAAATCATAGCACTCCCTGGCAGGGCCAGGACAGTCTACGGGATCTTCTCCCGCAGCCCAACCAGCGTCTTGCACGACCAAGCCGTTGGTTTCGGCGATATCCCTTACTGCCAGGCTTCTGCATCGATTCGTGGATTCAGCCCGTGTTCGTGAACAATCGCGACCTCTATTGTATTGGATAATAATTTCTAACTAGGAAAAGCCTAAAATATTTTTAATAATCTGTCAAGCTAAGATAACGCTTACTTTGACAAAAAGTGATAAGTGGATAATAGAAAGCCATATCCTTTACAGCCAGCCGCGGTTTGGATCATAGTCGCGCTTTTTCATGTCGGAAACGTAAGGATTGCCGGCGACGAAAAAGCGCAGGGGCTGGCTAGCCCAGAAGGGGTCCGACTGGTTGATCCCGATCCGGGGCGCGGCAATGAGTTGCTTGGCGGCCTTGCGCTTACGCGGGTCCAGGTCAATGGCAAAGGGCGACTGGTCCAGGGGCTGGCAGTCCCAGGCCCGGGAATTGACCCCCAAGGCCAGCATCAGCTTAGCCGGGCCATTAGTCAGGAGGACGCCGTCCTTGCCCCGGTTCTGGATCATCCGCTCCAGGCCAAAGGCTGGCTCGATTGCCCGGATCAGGATGCCTTGGGGCTCGTCTTTGGCTTGGGTGGCCACGTCAAAGAAGAAGTACTGGCGCTGGGAGTAGATATAGATGGTGCCTGGCGGTCCATAAAGGCCTTCGTTGGCCTGGCTGCGGCGGCCGGCATAAGAGTGGGCCGCCCGGTCTTGCTTGCCCAGGTAGGCTTCAGCTTCTACGATATAGCCGCCCAGGCGCTCTTGCCCGTCAAAGTAGCTGAAAGGTCGGCCGAGCAGGTCTTTGGCCAGGTTCGCCGTGGGCATACTGGAAAAATAGTCTTGGTAGTTCATGTTAGACTCCATTAGGAATATAATTTATTTTAGTCGATATTATTTTTGACCAAATTGGTAAAAAAGTAAATAAAGAGTCTAGAATCCAAAGCAAAGAAGGCAACAAGATGGGAGAAATCAAATTAGTCAGAATCTATGATTCAGAGCAGCCAGTGGGCTTCCGGATCCTCGTTGACCGCCTGTGGCCCAGGGGCATGAGCAAGGAGCGGGCCAAGCTGGACCTGTGGGCCAAGGAGCTGGGGCCAAGCAATGACCTGCGCAAGTGGTTTGGCCATGAAGACGCGAAGTACCCGGAATTCAAGCGGAAGTACTTCGCGGAGCTGGACCAGAATCCGGCCGTGGCTGACTTCAGGGACTTGCTCAAAGAGCAATTGAAACAGGGCGACGTCTTGTTCCTGTTCGCGGCCAAGAATCTTGACCACAACCAGGCCGTCGCCCTGAAGGAATATCTTGAAGCTGAAAACGGCAGGCAGAAAAGCTAAAGCTGCTTGAAAACGTCCAAGGCGTCGCCGGTGAGCTGCTTGATGCCGGCGGCCGGAATCTCAGTCAGGTTAAGGGCCCACAGCTTGGCGCTGGCTGGCGCGTAGTTGAGCAGGCCGGCGAAGGGGTAGACCACGAAGCTGGTGCCGACGATGATCACCATGTCGCTGTTGGCAATGTGATTGACGGAATTGCTGATGTTGTCAGGGTTGATCCCTTCCCCGTAAAGGACGATGCCTGGCCGGATGATCCCGCCGCATTCATGCCGGTAGCCCTTGGCATAATCCTCGTAGGTCAGCTGCTTGTGGCACTTGCTGCAGTAGATGTCGTAGAGGTTGCCGTGGAATTCGGTGACGTGGCGGTTGCCGGCCTTAGCGTCCAGGGTATCGATGTTCTGGGTGACCAGGTAGCCCTTTTCGTTGCAGATCGCGGCTATTTTTTCATGGATCAGGTTGGGCTTGGCTTCCGGAAAGTACATGTTCTGCATGACGAAGCTGTAGAAGAGCTCCGGCCGGTTGAAGAGGGTGTCCTCGCTCAAAATCGTTTCCGGCGGCTCGCTGACGCCGTTATAGATCCCGGTCTTGGACCGGTAGTCGGGGATGCCGGAGTGGGTTGAGACGCCGGCACCGGTCAGGAAGACCGGATGGCGGGCGGCACTTAAGTCTGCTTTGAATTCTTGCAAAAGTTGTTGGTCCATGCTTTATCCTTTCTTAAACTAGTTCTTAAGCGGTTAACTCAATTATAAACCCCGAGTTTGCTATAATGTGCTTAACAAAAGCAAAAGAGGTGGCAAAAATGACAGTTGATTCGATGTTTTACATAGTGATAGACGTCCTTTTGGCTGCCTACGCTGGCTACAGCTGGTACTGGCAGGCAACGCTGGAATTGAAAGCCCGCTACCGCTGGTCCGCGATTGTTTTTCCAGTGCTGCTGATCTGGATCGGCTATGCTTGGGACTACCTGGACATCGGGGAGCCGGGCTTCAACGTCTTTTTGGCCCTGTTCATCCTGACCTGCCTGGTTGATGCCGTTTCGGGCCTGGGAAGCAAGCGGGTAGTGCTCAGCGGCTACTTCCGCCGGACCCTGCGCTACAATGAGATCATTCACGTGGTCTTGACCGCCCCGCCCGCCGGCGTGGGCGATATTTCCCTGGCGGCCTTGGAAACGGCCAAGCACCAGATCTACTACATGCGCTTTGACAAGCAGGCCAGCGAGGTACACGAGTTCCTGCTCCGCCACTTGAACAGCGGCGTCAGCATCGACCTCCGCCAGATAGGCTAGACAAAAAAGCAATACAGAAGAAAAGGACATGACCCAGAACGCTTTCGCGTAGGTCATGTCCTTTTTGGCACATTTACTGTTGATTAAAATATTGCTGTTTATTACGTTGAGGGCGAGAAAACTTGGCATTTCAATGCCGAGTTGAATCGCCCTCTTTTTTTGCTTTAGTACGTGAACATTAGTTCGGCATGCGATATAATATAAATAGCTAAAGAACTGCAAATGATGAAAGAAGGTACGACTCATATGGTTAAATACGAATTTAGAAATGATGAGCCAGATATCATCCATTGACGAGGCTACGTATACAACCTCAATTGCCACATCGTATGGTGTACCAAGTATCGCAACCAAACCTTGGCTAATCCGATTATTGTCGATTCACTCAAGGACAAGATCCTGCAGATCTGCCGTGAGAATGAGTATACGGTCAAGGCTCTGGAAATAATGCCAACTCACGTGCATATTCTGCTGTCTGCCAAACCCAAAGAGAGCGTGACAAATATCGTCAAGAAGCTCAAAGGCATTACGGCCAAGTGGCTTTTTGAAAAGTACCCGGAAACGATGAAGGAATACTTCTGGGGTGGTCACGTCTGGTCACCGAGCTATTATGCAGGAAGCATTGGAGTGACAACCGAAGCTGTCGTCAAGAAATACATTGAGACGCAATGGAATAGACCGTTTCACTAAACGCTAGAAAGGAGGAAGCGACATGGCAATACGCAAGCGCAAGTCAGAT
>NZ_VUMX01000014.1:0-62749 GCF_009695985.1 Lactobacillus porci | reverse complement strand
ATCTGACTTGCGCTTGCGTATTGCCATGTCGCTTCCTCCTTTCTAGCGTTTAGTGAAACGGTCTATTCCATTGCGTCTCAATGTATTTCTTGACGACAGCTTCGGTTGTCACTCCAATGCTTCCTGCATAATAGCTCGGTGACCAGACGTGACCACCCCAGAAGACCCCAGAAGTATTCCTTCATCGTTTCCGGATACTTTTCAAAAAGCCACTTGGCCGTAATGCCTTTGAGCTTCTTGACGATATTTGTCACGCTCTCTTTTGGTTTGGCAGACAGCAGAATATGCACGTGAGTTGGCATTATTTCCAGGGCCTTGACCGTATACTCATTCTCACGGCAGATCTGCAGGATCTTGTCCTTGAGTGAATCGACAATAATCGGATTAGTCAAGGCTTGGTTGCGATACTTGGTACACCAGACGATGTGGTAATTGAGGTTGTATACGTAGCCTCGTCCATGGATGATATCTGGCTCATCATTCCTGAATTCGTATTTAACTATATGAGTCGCACCTTCTTTCAGTATTTGCAGTTCTTTAGCTATTTATATTATATCGCATACCGAACTAACGTTCACGTGCTAAAGCAAAAAAAGAGGGCGATTCAACTCGGCATTGAAATGCCAAGTTGAATCGCCCTCAACGTAATAAAAAAGCTGGAAGTCAGATGAGTGACTTCCAGCTTTTTGCTAGAGATAAATTAGATGAGACAAGTGAACTGCTTGGCTAAGCGCGGCTTGAGCTCAGGTTCATCTTCCGTTCCAGGAAGTTGAGCAGGCGAGTCAAGAGGAAGGTTAAGACGAAGTAGATGCACATGGTGATGAACAGTGGCATTACCCCCCGGTAGGTAGCGGTTTGCACCAGGCCGGTCTGGTACATCAATTCGCCAACGCCGATGGTTGAAACCAGGGAGCTGTCCTTGGTCAGCGTGATGAATTCGTTGCCAAGGGCTGGCCAGATGTTCTTGAAGGCCTGCGGGAAGATGACGTAGCGGTAAGTCATGGCCTGGCTCAAGCCAAGTGACCGGGCAGCTTCAGTCTGGCCGATGTTCACGGAGTTGATCCCAGACCGGATGTCTTCAGCCACGTAGGCTCCGGAGTTCAAGCCGATGGCGATGATCCCGGCAACCAGGGCAGGCAGGTTCTTGACCAGCATCCCGATCCCGAAGTAGACGAACATGATCTGAACCATTTCTGGAGTGCCACGGAGGAATTCAATGTAGCAGACCGCGATCGCGTGGAGCAGCTTGTTGCTTGACAGACGCATCAAAGCGAAGATGACGCCGAGCACCAGACCGATCAGGACTGAGCAGATGGTGATGATCATGGTGTATTCAAGACCGGTCACGAAATAGCTGGTGTACTTGGTCATAGAGTTGTTTGACTTCTTAGTCGCGGTCTTCATGTCCTTTGCCGCTGCCGGGATGAACTTCTTGTTGAAGAGGTCCTTTTCCTGGCACTTGTTGATGGTCTTGTTGATGGCGGCCACCAGGTCCTTTTGCCCCTTGGCGACGCCGACGGCGTTGCCCATTTGGTCCTGCTTCAGGGTTGACTTGACCAGGGCCAGGTTTGAATCGTTCATGGCGTAAGTCTTGGCGTTCAGCTCGCCCAAGAGGACCCCGTCGAACTTGCCGGACTTCAAGCCCATCAAGAGGCTGGAAATCTTGGCCAGGCCCTTGACCTTCATGCCAGGCAGGCCGTGCTTCTTCATGACGGTGTACTGGAGAGACCCAGTCTGGGCGCCAACCGTCTTGCCCTTGAAGTCGCTGGTCTTCTTGTACTTGCCCTTGTCAGCCTTGTTGATGACGAAGTAGTCGTTCTTTTCAGCGTAGTAGATCTTGGAGAAGTCGATGCTCTTCTTACGCTCGGCGGTTGGGGTCATCCCGGAGATGATCACGTCAATCTTGCCGGTTTCCAGGGCAACCAGGAGGGAGTCGAAGTCCATGTTCTTGATTTCGCACTTGACGCCCAAATCCTTGGCGATCTGCTTGGACAATTCAATGTCGACGCCGACGTACTTGTTCTTCCCGTTGACGTTCTTGGTGAATTCCAGTGGCGGGTAGTCGGCGGACAGCCCAACGACGAGCTTGCCGCTCTTCTTGATCTTCTTTAAAACGGTGCCAGAGGCAACTTTCTTAACGTTCTTGCTTGATGCTGCGGAGACCGTGGCAGCTGGACCGGTGGCCAGGGCGCCGGTGACGACGGCACTGACCAAAAGCAGCAGCACGGAAAAGATTTTGATTAGTTTCTTCATGATGTGTCTTTCCATTTCCTTGTCTGTAACTTACGCTTCGAGAATCTTGGCTAAGAAGTCCTTGGCCCGGTCGCTGGTAGGGTGATCGAAGACTTCGTCTGGGCTGCCTTTTTCTTGCAGGTAGCCATCGGCCATGAACCAAACTTCATCGGAAACCTTGCGGGCAAAGCCCATTTCGTGGGTAACGATGACCATGGTCATCCCAGAAGTAGCCAGGTCCTGGATCGTCTTTAAGACTTCGCCGACCATTTCTGGGTCAAGGGCAGAAGTAGGTTCGTCAAACAGCATGACTTCTGGTTTCATAGCCAGAGCTCGGGCGATGGCCACCCGCTGCTGCTGGCCGCCGGAAAGACTGGTCGGGGTGTGGTCGGCAAATTCATCCAGGCCGACCTTCTTGAGAAGCTTGTGAGCCAGGGCAGTAGCCTCGCCGTCAGCCATGCCCTTAACCTTCATTGGCGCCAGCTTGATGTTTTCCAGGACGTTCATGTTTGGGAAAAGGTTGAAGTTCTGGAAGACCATGCCCATTTTCTGCCGCAGCTTGTCCAGGTCATCGCTCTTCAGGTCCGTCAATTCTGTCCCTTCAAACAGGACCTGGCCGCTGGTTGGCTTTTCCAAGAGGTTCAGGCAACGCAAAAAAGTACTCTTGCCAGACCCGGATGGCCCGATCACAGTGATTACTTTGCCCTTCTCGATCTCGGCGTTGATGTCCTTGAGGACTTCTTTGTCGCCGTAGTTTTTCTTCAAGTGCTTAACTTCGATGATACTGTTCATAATTAAATCCTTCATCTACGATCTCGGCAGCGAGGATTTGATTAGCAATGAATGGAAGTCAACTGGCAAGTAAACTGTATTGCAAGAGTACTTTACAGGTAAGAGGAAGACTCCGTCTGCCTCACCAATATTCAATTAAATATGGGAAGAGGAAGAAGACTAACAACTTGCGATGACTGCTATTCATTGCCAAACAAGTCAAAACCGCGTTCTGCCATGCTGATAACAACGAATTCAGTTGATCTACAAGTCTTCATCAAGCGATGAAAACTATGTATTTACAAATTGCCTAGTATTCCTCATCTTAATTATCTCCTTTGCTGGACATGTGCTTGTCCATCTCTTATTGATTTTTAATTTTAAACTAATGTTTCCGAGATTGCAAGGGAAATTTTAGAAAAAAGCAAAATTTCATGAAAGATTGCTTTAAGCCGCGGCAGGAGAGGGGGAAAACGGCGCAAAAAAAGAGCCTGCCGAAGCAAGCTCTTTTCTTAAGTTGTGTTGAAACTAACCTAGTTCAGTAAATTAGTCCAAGTCAACGTTGTCTGGGAAGAAGTCAAGACGTTCGCCGTCACCGAGTTGTTCTTCGATTCTCAGCAATTGGTTGTACTTTTCAACACGTTCTGAACGAGCTGGGGCACCAGTCTTCAGTTGGCCGCCGTTAGTAGCAACAGCGAAGTCAGCGATGAAGGTGTCGCCAGTTTCACCTGAACGGTGAGAAATCATGGTGTTGTAGCCGTTCTTGCGTGAAAGACGGATAGTTTCCAAGGTTTCAGTTACAGTACCGATTTGGTTCAGCTTGATCAATGAAGCGTTACCTGCGCCTTCCTTGATAGCCTTGTTCAACAGCTTAGGGTTGGTGCAGATGAAGTCGTCAAGAACGATTTGCAGACGGTCCTTGTGGGTTTGAGTGAACTTAACCATACCGTCAACGTCGTTTTCGTCGTATGGGTCTTCCATTGAGATCAATTCTGGGAATTCTGCGAGCAGCTTGTCGTAGTATTCAGCCAATTGTTCGTCGTCAAGAACCTTGCCTTCCAGGTGGTACTTGCCGTCTTCCTTGTTGAAGTAGTATGAAGCGGCACAGTCACAAGCGATGGCAATGTCTTCACCAGGAACGTAACCAGCGCGTTCGATAGCTTCGTGCAAAGCCTTCAAAGCTTCTTCTGAGTCCTTCATGTTAGGAGCGAAACCACCTTCGTCACCCAAGCCAGTTTCGTAACCCTTTTCTTCCAAAACCTTCTTCAAGGTGTGGTAAGTGTTAACGATCTTTTCGAAGCCGTCACGGAATGAAGTCTTCTTAACTGGAGTGATCATGAATTCTTGGATGTCGATGCCGTTGTCAGCGTGTTCACCACCGTTGATAACGTTGTGGAAAGTTTGAGGCATTGACAAGTCAGTACCACCAAGGTAACGGTAAAGAGGTTGGTGGGTAGCCTTAGCAGCTGCTACAGCAGTAGCCATTGAAGTACCCAAGATAGCGTTGGCGCCCAACTTACCCTTGTTTGGAGTACCGTCAAGTTCGATCATAGCCTTGTCGATAGCTGGTTGGTTGAATGGGTCTGCGCCTTGCAGTTCGTCGTTGATTGCAGTGTTAACGTTGTTAACAGCCTTCAGAACACCCTTGCCGCCCAAGCGTGAGCCACCGTCACGCAATTCAACAGCTTCGTTTTCACCAGTTGAAGCACCTGATGGAACTTCAGCGCGGCCAACTACGCCGTTTGACAAAGTAACTTCAACTTCAACAGTTGGGTTACCACGTGAGTCAAAGATTTCTCTAGCATGAACGTTTTCAATAACAACCTTAGTCATTAAAAAATCCTCCTTAAAATATGTAAACGGGAAAAATGGTTATTTTTCCGCCTACCAGAGCATTTGCCCTGTAATCATTTACAAGTAAATTATAGCCTAACTTTGTGAACGCGTAAACAGAATAATCTTAGAAACCGTTCACAAAATCGCGTTTTTTCGTTAATTTAACCAGCGTAAATGTTATGTTAAGCTCCTTTTGTGAAAGCATGTTAGAAATTGTGAAAGCGGTTTGGCGAAAAATTCCCGCCCATGGCAAAAACTGCTAAAATAGAGATAGAAACAATTTGCAAATCGAATTAGCCTTTGTTGCTAAGACATAAATGATGAGCTGGAAAAGGACGGACAATTATGGAAAAAGTAAGATTGATTCTTGATTCAAGTTCCAATACCCTCAGCGACCCAGCCCGCAACCTGGTCGTGGTGCCGCTGACTTTGACTTTTGGCGAGGAGAACATGCTTGATGACGAGAAGCTGGATATCAGCGAGTTCCTGGCCAAGATGGAAGCCAACAATGAGGCGGGAAAGACCGCGGCGCCAAGCATTCAGCGCTGGCTGGACGCCTTGGAGGGGAGCGAGAACGCGATAATCGTCACGTTGACCAGTGGCTTGTCAGGTACCTATTCTTCAGCTCTGCAAGCCAAAGACATCTATCTGGAGCAGCATCCTCACGCCAATGTGATCGTGGTTGACTCCCGGTCAGCCGGCCCGGAGCTGGAGGTCGTTCTGGAAGGAGTTGAGGCGCTGATTAAAGACGACAAGCTGCGCTTTGCCGATTTGGAGGCCAAGATTGCTGAGTTCAGGACGCGGACTCACCTGCTGTTCGTGCTGCAGTCATTGCGGAACCTTTCATTAAATGGGCGGGTTTCGCCAGCGGTAGCCAAGATCGCGGGCGTCTTGAAGATCAATTTGATCGGCACGGCCAGCGTTGACGGGGAGCTGCAGCCTTTGACCAATGCCAGAGGCATGAAGAAGGCCTTAAGAGAAATCGTCAAGCAAATGGAAGGGATGAAGTACCAGGGTGGCCGGGTCGTCATTGATGAGTGTGAGAACGCGACCGACGCGGAAAAGCTGAAAGAGGCAATTCTGGCTTCCTACCCAAGCGCCGAGGTGACGATTCGCCCAATGCGTGGCCTGTGTTCTTTCTATGCCGAACGCGGCGGGCTGATGATCGGCTTTCACGAATAGAAGAATGTCAATAAAGAAGAAAAAGGTACGAACCTAGTGGTTCGTACCTTTTGCATTTTCAAGCAGTTAGAGATGTTAGCCTTCCAGGAACAAGGCCGCGTAGATGGTCTGCATCACCGTAAAACAGAAGACGGACAAGGCGACAGCTCCTAAGACATCTGAAGGGTAGTGCGCCCGCAGATTCAAGCGGGAAATAACAACGAAAGCCCAGTAGATAAGCAGGATCAGCGGCAGGTAGCTGGTAGTGATCCGGCGCAAGAGCGTGTAGAGAATAAGGCACATGGTCGTGGCCCCAATCACGTGGCCGCTGGGGAAGGAATAGCCTTCTTCTTCAGACAGGTGCGAGCGCGGCCGGTTGCGCTTGACCAAGTGCTTGATGACGTAGCCGGCTCCATCGGTCACGCCTAGGGTCAATAGGGTCCACAGCCCCAATTTGTAATCGCCCTCGTTGATCAGAATGCCGGCAATCAGGACGTCCCAGACGATGACCAGCTTTGGTTCGTTAATAAAAGCGATGATTTTCCAAAAAATGTTCTTTTGCGTCTTGACCAGCCGCTGGTGCAGGCGCTGATCGAAGCGGTTGAAGGCAGGCGAATAAAGGATGCCCAAGACCAAGAGGATCAGAACGATCCCGGAAATACTCAGTGAAATTACGTCTATTTGCAAATTGCTTGTTCCTTTATATCAAAGTTCGCAAACCAACTGTTTCAGAAAAGTTGGACGATAGATTGTTAACGTACAATAGATTTTAACGAAAGATATTTTACACGACTATTAGGAACAATTCAACAGCTGGAAAGTAAGCGAATACATTGGTGAGATCGAAGCTTCCTAATCCAGTGTTGGATATTTGTTCGAATAACCAGTCGAAGGACACTATGGTGAAGGAACTGAACAAGTTCATGTAACTATCGTAAGAAGCGAGACAGGTCGTGATATTTTGAAGTATAATAGCGATAAAAAAGAAGTGGTATTCGCTAGAAACACAAAGTTTAAAGTGTCGAATATCAATCTAGGCGATGATGGTATATGGATTGGAATGAAATAGTTGAATGATAGTAAAGGAATTCCGCCTTTAAAGGAACTAAGAGGGGAAAACTACGTTCTTTTTTCAGATAAACGCTGGCGAGATACTGATCCAGAAGAAGTACTAAGAGGATTAGAGATTGATAATAGCCACGTAACCGAGGAAGCAGAACGCAAGCATGCAGAATTAATGAAACGTGCTGCTGAAATTAGAAAGGCACAACGTGAAAAAGCAGAAAGAGAACGGAAAGGCGATTAGCGAAAGCTGACCGCTTTTTGTTTGCCCTCAGCATGGCGTAAAAAGGCTCTGTAATCCTGTCGGTGCACTACGATACCTTACAGACCGGATCTGTCACCTCTGGAGACACGCTGGGAGCGTGACCCAAAGACAGGCAAGGGCAGAATTACTAACTACCAAACCTACGATCAGTGGCAGGCAAGACTGGCGCTCCGAAAGTATTCAATCCAGCCAAAGTGTCTACTTTCGCCAAGAAGGATAGTACTGGCGTTTCTGCTGGATTTACGTCTAACGGCTTTGTAGCTGGTCCTGTTCTAGGAGGTGGAGATGGAACCAATGGCACAGATCTGACGTATGATGAGGAAAGAGCTATGAGGGATTATGTGTCTCCTGCCGCCTATGAATTAAATGATAACCTTAGAAATGATTATCCATTAATTGAACAACAGCAAGTAATGGTGGCTAATTTGGACAAAACGTTAAACGAACTGCCATTTTATACTGATGAAGAGCCATTAAATAGATCTTTAACTTTTAGATATCCAGAAGACGAAGACAAATTTCTTGAAGATGCCCAAAGAAACGGTTATATCCAAGAGAAGAGCTATGCATCAGCGACTCAGCATGGTGTGTATGATCCAGACGACCGTGTTAGAATAGTAATAAAGAAGAACCATTCTGCTAGAGATTTAAGTAACTTTACTCTGCCGGGCGAAAATGAAGTACTTTTCAAGCGGAACACTAAATTGATATGTATAAGAAGGACGGAAAATGTTTATCGAGGTTGTAGAAGATGAAGACCAATGAGAACAATGCCAGAGAAAAGATTCCCATTACTGCTGAAAATTTACATGAGTTGGTAGCTAGCATTCCAAAAGAACAGTTTGAGAAAGGTAGGGCTAAACTAGATAAATTGATGGCAGAAAGTCATAAATTCTGGGAAGAAAGAGAGCAAGAAAGCAGAAAGAGCGAAGACACAAGCGATTAGCGAAAGCTGACCGCTTTTTGTTTGCTCTCAGCATGGCGTAAAAAGGCTCTGTAATCATCCTGTCGAGGCCGCACCTCGTAATATCAAGCGTTAGGAGACTGTAAACAATGAAGAGAAATCAACTAAAAGACTTGCAGCTGACCGATGAGCAGATCGAGCAGATCATGAAGCTGAACGGCCATGACATTGAGAAGGCCAAGGGGAACTTTGAAACCTTGCAGGCTGAGAACGAAGCCTTGAAGAAACAGACTGCTGACTATGAAGCATCACTCAAGAGCTTCAAGAAGTCTGCCAAGGATAACGAAGAACTGACAGCTCAGATTGAAGAGTTGCAGAACCAGAGCAAGAAGCAGAAAGATGAGTTCGAAGCCACTGTGCACGGGCTGAAGCTTAACTCTGCCGTCAAGGATGCTCTGGCCAGTGCTCATGTTAAGCAGTCAAATGACTGCTGGACATGGACAAGGTTGGCTGGAAGGTGCGCTTGCTGTCAAAAGACGGCCACTACACTGACGGCTACGTCCCACAGGGGTCAAGCTGAATCAAGGCATGGACTGCTACCTGATTGGCAAAGCCCTTTGGCTTCCGGCCAAATACGTCAAAATCACAAAATAGAAATAAGCCTAGCCCCTATCGAAGGGGGGCAGGCTTATTTTCATCTGTTCGTGACTTATGCGAGTTTTTACTTTTTAAGTGCTGTCATATCGATGGCTGAGCACTATATTTTAAGTAGCGTACAGGCTAGATCTGCCGCCTTTAGAGACACGCTGGGAGCGTGACCCGGGTAGGATTGTCAACTATCAAACCTACGATCAGTGGGCAGGCAAGACTGCTGCTACGAAGACATTCAACCCAGCTAAAAGTGTCTATCTTTGCCAAGAAGGCAAGTGCTGATGTTTCTGCTGGATTTGTGTCTAGCGGCTTTGTTGCTGGACCTATTCCAGGAAGCGGAGACGACTCACAAGAAGAATCGCAAGGTTCAGTATTTCCAGAATTATCAAAGGACGAAGAAATGGCGATCAGTAAATACACTAGCTCTGACTCGTACAAAATCAATGCGGCATTGCGTCACGGAGAAGAGCTTGATGATGACATGAAAAATCTGCAATACTATTTAGACAGTGCACTGACGAAGTTGCCTAAATATGACGGTGATAAGCCGCTACAAAGAGATTACTTCTTCACTCCGGACGGAGCTATGGAATTTATGCAACAGTTTACTGATGGCGACGAATTTATGGATAAAGCGTATATATCTTCGTCTAAGGGACACTATGGGGAAGGAACTGAACAAGTTCATGTAACAATCGTAAAAAGCGAGACTGGGCGTGATATTTCGAAGTATAATAGTGATGAAAAAGAAGTATTGTTCGCCAGAAACACGAAGTTCAGAGTATCAAATATTAAACTAGGTGATGATGACATTTGGTATATGGATTGGAGTGAAATAGTTGAATGACCACAAGAGAGTCCCATCATTAAAGGAATTAAGAGGAAAGGATTACGTTCCTTTTTCCGACAAACGCTGGAGAGAAACTGACCCAAAAGAAGTATTGGCCGGGTTAGTGTTCGATCATAGTCATGTAACCGAAGAAGCTAAACGAAAGCATGATGAATTAATGAAACGTGCCGCTGAAATCAGAAAAGCACAACGTAAAAAAACAGAAAGAGAACGGAAAAGCGATTAGCGAAAGCTGACCGCTTTTTGTTTGCCCTCAGCATGGCGTAAAAAGTCTCTGTAATCATCCTGTCGAGGCCGCACCTCGTAATATCAAGCGTTAGGAGACTGTAAACAATGAAGAGAGATCAACTAAAAGACTTGCAGCTGACCGATGAGCAGATTGAACAGATCATGAAGTTGAACGGCCATGACATTGAGAAGGCCAATGGGAACTTTGAAACCTTGCAGGCTGAGAACGAAGCCTTGAAGAAACAGACTGCTGACTATGAAGCATCGCTCAAGAGCTTCAAGAAGTCTGCCAAGGATAACGAAGAGCTGACAGCTCAGATTGAAGAGCTGCAGAAACAGAGCAAGAAGCAAAAAGACGAGTTTAAAGCCACTGTGCACGGTCTAAAGCTTAACTCTGCCGTCAAGGATGCTCTGGCCAGTGAATGCTAAAGCGGTAAAATGTCTGCTGGGCATAGACAAGGTTGGCTGGAAGGTGCGCTTGTTGTCAAAAAGCGGCTATTACACTGACGGCTACGTCCCACAGGGGTCAAGCTGAAAGACTGCAAAGTCCATGACGATCAAAGGCATGGACTGCTATCTAATCGACAAAGATCTTTGGCTCCCGGCAAAATACGTTGAAATTACGAAATAATCATGCAAAATAAGGGCTCTATAATATTTCTTACTGATGGATGTCAAGTAATACATCAGTCGGTAAGATTTTTTGTTTAAAATAAAAATAAGCCCAGCGAAAAGCTGGGCTATTTGTATGGCTTGGTTCATACCAGCTTTTACTAGGATGAGTTAAATCATGGTAGTATAAAACTATAAACGTTCCTCAATTTGTGTGGGGGTGATCCGGAGGGTCCTGTAACACTACCGGATAATTATGACTGCTCCTCACGTAAGTGGGGGAAGCGGATCCTTCGGGGTTCGCTTTTTTTGATGGGAAAACACACTGGCCCATCTATTAACTAGCTCTTTCTAGTTGTTTTCTAGTTAAAAACAAAAATAATCCCCGAGAATGTTGATTTCTCGGGGATTATTGATTTTATTAAGGAGCGTACAGGATTTGAACCTGCGCGCCAATTCAACATTGGTTCGGCGGATTTCGAGTCCGCTGCATTACCACTCTGCCAACGCTCCATAACAGTAACCATTATACTGAAAAGTTCGATAAAAGTAAAAGGGGTAATCGAAAAAATCTGGCGATAAATTCTTAAAATGCATAAAGAGCAATCAAAACTTCCTATGGTATACTCTAGTTAGCTCCTCATGCAGATGAGGATGACTCTGATGATTCTGTGAGTCGGGTAAAGGGTAATCATACTGAAGAACTGTTCAGAGCGATTGGTGAAAGCTGACCGCTTTTTTGTTTGGTTAAAATCATGTAGCTCTATGCTCGCCATGTAAATGGAGATATCATAAGTTTCGATTAAAAAGCAAGAAAACTTCATGACTCTCTGATACAGTGGAAGTAGAAATGAGGAAAATATATGAGTATTTACGGTAACTACGCATCATATCTGCCACAAATCTTGGAAGATACTTTGGCGCAGATCCGAGAAATCGGTCAAGCATATCAGAAGCAAAATGGTCAGAAGCTCTACGAGCACCTTGAAGGGCGGGTAAAGAGCGAAGCAAGCATGACACAAAAGTGCCAAAAGAAGAACTTGCCGCTCACCCCGGAAAGTGCCCTGCTTGAAAACCGGGATGCAATTGGTCTGAGAATCGTCTGCAATTTTATCGACGACATTTACACCTGTATCGATCTGCTTAAGCAGCAGCCGAATTTCAAGATCGTCAAAGAGAAAGACTACATTACTGATGCCAAGCCCAATGGCTATCGGTCCTACCACTTGATCATGGTGGTGGAAACGCCATTTGAAGACGTACGTGGCAATAAACCAGGCAAGTACTATGTGGAGATTCAGCTGCGGACCATTGCGATGGATACTTGGGCCAGCTTGGAACATGAAATGAAGTATAAGCATGATATCAAGAATCCTGAACGTATCAGCAAGGAGCTCAAGCGCGTTGCTGATGAGCTGGCATCTTGTGATGTCAGTTTGCAGACGATTCGTCAACTAATTAAGGAAGGATAGATTCAATGAAAATTCTTTTAGCTGAAGATGAAGCCCAATTGAACCGGGTCGTGACGGTTGCCATGCAGAAGAGCGGCTATGAAGTCGATTCAGTCTTTAATGGAAAAGAAGCGGTCGACAAGGTTAAAGAAAATGCCTATGACGTGATCATCATGGATATCATGATGCCAGTGATGGACGGACTTGAAGCAGTCAAAGAAATTCGGGCCATGGGCGACAAGACCTTCATCGTGATGCTGACAGCTAAGTCAGAAATCGATGACAAGGTAACTGGCCTGGACGTTGGTGCTGACGACTACTTGACCAAACCCTTTTCTTTAAAGGAGCTTTTAGCTCGTTTGCGGTCTAGAGAGCGCAGAAGCGAAGACTATAATGGCAATCAAGAGCTCAGCTACAACGATCTCAAGCTGGACCTTAGTGCTCAGGAATTGTCGAGCAACAACTCAATCAGCTTGTCCAAGCAGGAAACCAGCTTGATGCGCTACTTTCTGCTTAATCCGGGCAAGGATTTGTCGACTAAGGAACTCTTCAACCACGTCTGGAAGGATGACGATGAAACCGAGGACGTCGTTTGGGTGTACGTGTCGTACTTGCGCTCCAAGCTGCAGTCAATCGGGGCGCACGTGAAGATCGCTGGTGAAAGGGGCGGCAGCTTTAGTTTGACGAGGGGGTAGACCAATGATTAAAACGATCCGCCGCCGCTTCATGTGGCTGGCTACCACGTCGCTTTTCCTGGTCATGATCATCTCTTTTGCCAGCTTGATTGGCATTTCGTATTTCAGGTCCAGCTCAGAAGCCGATGAAATCTTGACGGTCATTGTTAAGAACAATGGTCGTTTGGACATTAAGGAAGCCAAAAATCGCCTTGGCGATCAGTACAGCCGCGAAGGCATGTTCAAGTATCGCTATTTTACGGGGATGCTGGATACTTCTAAAAGAAAGACCTCGGTTATCGATTCTGGCCATATCATCGCTGATTCTTTGAATTCCGTGCTGAGCAAGGATGAGGAAGTGGCGAAGGCCGTTAAGAATGGTGAATTGCGCGGCACCCTGCGTTCCAGCCATATGCGCTTTCGCTATCTAGCCAAGAAAATTGCGAAGAATAAATACTTCATTTGCTATATTGATTTGGCGCCCTTGATGCAGTCAACCATGCTCCTGGCCAAATATGCCATGATTTTTACTCTTGGCGGGATTTTGATCTTTTTGGCAATTATGAGTCTGCTTGCCGGCAAAGCGGTTCAGCCGATCAAAGATGCATATGATAAGCAAAGACGCTTTATTACCAATGCTGGCCATGAGCTTAAGACGCCGCTGGCCGTGATTAGTGCCAATGCGGAAATGGAAGAGCTGCTGGGCAATGACGATGAGTGGAACCAAAGCACGATTGAGCAGGTTCAGAGAATGACGCGCTTGATCGATGAACTGATTACGGTTACCCGAATGAGCGAACCGGAAGAGCTGGTCCTTTCGCCAGTCAACTTCTCTGAGAAAGTCGAAGAAGCAGCCAAGTCATTCAAGTCAGTTCTGGCCAAGGATGGCAAGGACTACGAGGTGAAGGTCGAACCTAATCTCTACGTCAATGCCGAATCCAGAAGCTTGCTGGAAGTAGTCAACATCTTGATCGACAACGCGCAGAAGTACTGTGATGATCACGGCAAGGTCCTGGTAGTCTTGGCCAAGAGCCGCCTTAATCAAAACGCGGTTCTGACCGTTTCAAATTCTTATCAGAATGGAAAGAATGTTGATACCAAGCGTTTCTTTGAAAGATTTTACAGAGAAGATGAATCTCACCATCACGATGAGCAGAAGAAGTCCGGTTTTGGAATTGGCCTTTCCATGGCGCAAGACTTGGTTTATACTTTTGGTGGAAAAATTAGCGCTCATTGGGAAGACGGCGTGATGACCTTTGTGGTTACCTTGAAACGAATTACGCCAAAGAAGCTTGCCGCCAGCGAAAATAATGACTAGCAAAAGGCATACGCTTGGTTGAATATATAATTAAAGATCATAATAGTTAGGAAGAGCCATTACCTAATCCTTACACGTCCTCGTACTTCTTAGAGGGCGTGTTTTTTTATCCAGCTGCCTCGCACTATTTGTGCTATTTATGCTCACACATAGTATTAATTCGTTAATGCTGGCAACCGTATTTTGGGTATTATGGAACTTTCTAATTTCTTTGTAATGAACTCAAGGACAATAGTATAATAAAATGTAAGTGCTATTTTACAAGAAAAAGGGGAAAGAAGGAGAAAAAATGGCGAAACCTAAAAATTATACGATCGGTCTAGATATTGGGACCAATTCTGTCGGTTGGACTGTAACCGATGATCAGAACAACATTTTGCGGATAAAGAGCAGGAAGGCGATTGGCGCCAGACTGTTTGAAGAAGGCAAGGTCGCAGCGGAAAGAAGAAGCTTCAGAACTACCAGACGTCGGCTTTCTAGAAGAAAATGGCGCATCAAGCTGCTTGAAGAACTGTTTGACGAAGAAATTTCCAAGGTGGATCCTAATTTCTTTGCTAGAAGTCATGAATCTTGGATTTCTCCAAAAGACAAGCGGAAGCGCTATTCTGCGATCGTGTTCCCTACTCCTGAAGAAGACAAAAAATTCCATGATGAATATCCAACTATTTACCATCTGCGTGATAGGTTGATGAAGGATGATCAAAAGCATGATATCCGGGAAATCTATGTTGCCATTCATCATATAATGAAGTACCGTGGCAATTTTTTGCATGATGAGTCTATAGAAACCTATCGTTCAGGCATGAGCTCACTGGGCGGCGGCGACGAGAGAACTATCTTGAGCACAAAGATTTTGGACGATTTGAACAATGCATTTGCTGATAACTTGGCAACGCAAGGCATTAGCGTAAATTCTGCCTCTGCTGATCAAATCAATGAGATCGTTATCAGCGGGCACTTGAATGCTGATAGCCAAAAGGCAATTGCAAAATTGCTATTGCCGACCACCCTCTCAAGTGACGACAAGAAGCAGGAAAAGAAAACTAAGAAACTAGTCACAGATGCAGCTAAGAATGTGGCAAGTGCTTGGTTGGGCTACAAGGCTAATTTCGCGGCAATTCTGAATATTCAAGAAGTGGACAAGGACAAGAAGAAAGTCTACAATTTTGCTTTACAAGGTGCAGACGAAGAAGGAAAGGTTGAAACCTTAGAATCAATATTGTCACAGGATCAAATTGAAATCGTTGATCAGATTATTCGCATCCGCCATGCAATTGTCTTGAGCGAAATTATCCCTGTTGGCCTGACTTTGTCTGAAGCAATGATTGAAAAGTATGACCAGCACGCGAAGGATTTGAAGAATTTAAAGACGGTTATTCGAAACCTGAAAGATCGAAAAAATGCGATCAAGCTGCAGGCAATTTATGATCTGTATGTCAATAATCGTCATGCTGACGCGGCTAAAGCAATGAAGTTGGCGGGAGTGAAAAAACGCACTGAATTGCTTGAACCGGAAGAATTTAACAAGTCAATCGAAAAATTATTGGATGATTCTCCTGTGTCAGCTGAAATTAAGAAAAGAATTGCCGAAAAAGATTTTCTGCCTTTGCAAAGATCCAACAGCAATGGCGTAATTCCAAACCAGCTTCATCAGATTGAACTCGATGAAATTATTAAGAAGCAAAGCGAGTACTATCCATTCTTGGCCGAGACCAATGAACACGCATCTGTGGATGTGGCACGAAAGGCTCCAACTAAATTAGATCAGTTGCTGACTTTCCGCGTTCCATATTATGTTGGTCCGCTGATCACCAAGGAAGAGCAGGAAAAACAAAATGGTCATAGTTTTGCTTGGATGATTCGAAAGAATCCAAAAGACCACGAGAAGATCACTCCATGGAACTTTGATGAAAAAGTTGACCGAATGGCATCAGCTACGCAATTCATCAAGAGAATGACGACCAAGGACACCTATCTTCTGGGTGAGGATGTTCTGCCTTCATCCAGCTTGAAGTACCAATTGTTTACGGTGCTGAATGAGCTAAACAATCTACGGATCAACCATAAGAAGCTGACCCGTGATGAGAAGGAGCAAGTAATTGAAGACTTGTTCAAGAAGTACAAGACTGTCAAAACGGACAAGTTTAAGAATTACTGGCAAAAGGGACATGCTGGCTTAGATGTGAAAATTCAGGGGATGGCAGACCCAGAAAAGTTCAATTCCACGATGTCAACGTATATTGACTTGCGGAGGATTTTTGGCGATCAACTCAATGATGATCAGCGCCAGAATGACTTTGAAAAGATTATTGAATACTCAACGATTTTTGAAGATCGTAAGATCCTTGGTGAAAAGTTGCGTGCTGATTTCACTTGGCTGAGCGAAGAGCAGATCAAGCAGCTTTGCCGCCTCCGTTTGCAAGGCTGGGGACGGTTATCCTTAAAGCTGTTGACTCGTTTGACAGATGCTGATGGTCAGAATGTCCTTGAACGACTTTTAAACAGCAATGACAACTTTATGCAGATTGTCAAGGATCCAGTCATTAAAGCCAAGATTGAGCAAAAAAACCAGAAGCTATTGCGTGCTGATCAGTCTGAGAATGCAACCGAGAGCATTCTGGATGAGGCGTATACTTCACCTCAGAACAAGAAAGCGATCCGTCAGGTAATGCGGGTCGTTCACGATATCGTCAAAGCCTGCGGTGGCAATCTTCCAGCAAAATTTGCAATTGAATTTGCCCGGTCACAAGACGATGATCCTAAGCGAACAGTTGCCAGAGCTGACAGATTGCAGAAGATTTATGCTCAAATCAGTGATGAAGTTGTCAGTCAAGGCGTTAAGGATCAGCTGAATGGAATGAAGTCGCTTAAAGACCGTTACTACCTGTACTTCATGCAGGGAGGGAGAGATGCCTACACTGGAGAGCCACTGAACATTGACCGTTTGTCAGACTATGATATTGACCACATCATGCCACAGTCCTTTATCAAAGATGATTCTTTGGACAACAGGGTCTTAGTCACTAGAGCCGTGAATAATCAAAAATCTGACAATGTCCCAGTATTGCTGTATGGCAATCATTTAGTTGCTGACTTGGGGATTACCATTCGTGAGATGTGGGACAGATGGCAGAAGAGCGGCATGATCTCCAAGAGAAAGCTGGCAAATCTGCTTACCGATCCAGCAACGCTCTCGGAGTACCGTGCTGAAGGGTTCATCAATCGTCAGCTGGTGGAAACCAGTCAAGTTATCAAGCTGACGGCTACCATTTTGCAAAGTGAATTCCCAGACAGCAAGATTATCGAAGTTCCAGCAAAATATAATTCGATTCTGCGTAAGCAATTTGATTTGTACAAGAGCCGTGAGGTTAATGACTACCACCATGCAATTGATGCCTACCTGAGTACAATTGTTGGCAACTATCTCTATCAAGTATATCCAAATCTACGCCGGTTATTCGTCTATGGTGAATTCAAGAAGTTTAGTCACGGTGAAGAAGAATCGAGTCACCAGGCAGTTAGACGCGCCAAGTCAATGAACTTCTTGGATGATCTGCTCCGTGGCAAGCATGGTGATGATATCTACTGCAGAAGTACCGGTGAGATCGTATTCAGTCGGAAAGACATCATTTCAAAGCTGAAGCAGGCATACTCTTTCAAGCAGATGCTGGTAACGCAAGAAGTATTTACGAAGAAATCCGCATTGTTTGATCAAACCGTTTACCCATCTCCAGCTAGAGATTCTAAGACTAGATCTGGCTTGATTCCACGAAAGCAGGGAATGGACACTGAATTATATGGTGGGTACAGCGGCAATAAAGATGCTTTCTTTGCTTTGGTGGATGTTGAGAAGAAAAAAGGACATACGTTAAGAATAGTTGGCATTCCTGTCCGTGATTTTGAGTCTTTGAAAAATGCTTCAAATTATTCAGAAAAACTTATGGAAATAATAAAGTCTCAAGTACTGTTCGACAGGAATACAGGGAAATCTATAAGAGGAATATTAAATGTCAAGATTATAATTGACAAAATTTTGTATCGGCAGCCTATTTTGGAAGATGATTCCTATTACATGTTAGGTAGCTCAAAGTATAGATACAGCCTTAAGCAGATTTCTTTGAGTCAAAGGTCTATGAAATATATTCTTGACTATATTGATGATCCTGATTTTAATAAACACGTTGCGGTGCATATTGAACAACAGGATGAAAAGCAATGCTTACTGTCAGTTTATGATGAAATACTGGAAAAGATGGATAAATATCTTCCGTTATTTGATATTAGAAGTTTTAGACAGAAGCTGCACGATGGACGAGAAGCGTTTATTGCACTGTCTTCCACTGAAGAAGCTTTAGCAATTAATAAGATATTGAGAGGTCTTCATGCAAATGCAGAAATTTCGAAACTTCCTGAACTTGGCTTTGGTCAAGCTGCCTTAGGTGCTTTAGTATCTACAAGTGGAATTAAGATCTCAGACGATGCTGTATTTATATATCAATCGCCAACTGGACTATTTGAAAGAAGAGTGAAGGTCTCTGATTTATTAAAATAAGCAGACTATAAAAGTAAAGCAGGGAGCTACATGGTTGATGTAACTCCCTGTTTTATTGCATAAAAAAAGCCCACAATACGTGGGACAAATGTCTAAACTCCGTTCCGAAGAACTTTGCATGATTTTAAATCAGATAGTCTATTCAATAAGGTCTAACGTTGGGAGCTACCCAACAATTAAATTATAACATTGAGATAGAAATAATCAAGGGAGATAAATTATGGGATGGCGAAATGTGATCATTACTCAGCATTCAAAATTGTCATACTCATCTAATATGATGGTTGTTCAGACTAGGGATGGGATAAATCAGATTCCAGTCAGTGATATCAATTTGTTGCTTGTGCTGACGACCCAAGCTGTTATCACTAGTTCTTTGATTGCTGAACTGGCTAAAAAACAAACCAAAGTAATTTTCGTTGATGAAAAACAAGAACCAATTTGCGAGACTGAAAATTACTATTCTACAAACTGTCATACCGAGAAGCTACTTAAGCAGTTTAGTTGGAAAAAAGAACGGAAGGAAATTTTATGGACAAAAATTGTGGCTGCTAAGATTCAGAATCAAATTAATGTATTGCGCTTATATGGCTTGCCAACTGATGAAATTGAAAATGATTTTCTAGAATTGGAATACAATGATGAATCCAATCGCGAGGCGACAACGGCGCGGAAATATTTTGCTGAATTGTTTGGAAAGGAATTCAAACGAAGAGAAGGTTCAGATGCTGTCAATGCTGCTCTCAACTATGGATATTCGATTCTGTTGTCGGCGGTCAACAGAAAGATTACGATGGATGGCAACAGAACCTATATGGGCATACATCACTCATCAGAGAACAATCCTTTCAATTTGGGATCTGACTTGATGGAACCCTTTAGGCCTTTTGTTGATTACTGGATTTATGATCATAAGGATATAAAAGAATTTACGCCTGATATTAAATATGGCCTGGTTGAATTGCTGAGCCTCAAGGTTATCTATAATGGGGATCGAATGATTTTGGGAAATGCCATCAATCAGTATGTTCATGATTGTTTGAGATATTTAGATGGGTATTTGTTTGAAATTGACATTGAGCTGGGGGTTGACAATGAGGTACCAAATGATGCGATTAATGATAATGTTTGATTTGCCTGTTGACACTGCGACGGATAGAAAGCAGTACCGACAATTTAGAAAAGATCTAATAAATGAAGGGTTTGTGATGATTCAATACTCGGTTTACGTGAGAGTATGTGCTTCCAAAAAGGCTGCACAGCTTCTAGAAAAAAGGATCAAAGGTTATGTTCCAGAATATGGTGTTGTTCAAAGCTTGATGCTTACCGAAAAGCAGTACAATGATATGCATTTCTTATTGGGTGAACCAGTTAAAGACGTTAGAAACACCTCAGATAGGACGGTGATCTTGTGATCATAACATATGTGGCGCATAAATCGTTTGAAATTGAAAATGGTAGAATCAATGTCATCGCTACATCCAGTCCAATTGTATATTGTGACCTTATTGAGGGGATGCAACAGAAGAACGAACTTATAGCTTCGATGAGTGAAGACTATGAGACGATTCCTTTGAATAAAGCATTAGACTGGCTTGGTGACCCCGTAATTAGCGAATCCTTGTTTCAAAAGTACATGACTAAAGTAACTAACTATGTGGTAGAAGACCTTAGTGAAGATGGACGAAATAGAATTATTACGCTCTATCGTGACCTGCTGAATGCAGTTCAGGACGAACTCTTTATGGAGGATCTTCCATTGGCAATAAATTTTGATACAGACTTGAAGAAACTGATCAAATTTGGAGGAATTCATTTTGATAAATCTCTGGCTACAAATCCATATGGTATAATTGAAACGGTACTTAGGATACATGATAGATTAGGTCTTAAGTCCATAGTTGCTTTTAGTAATGTAGCTCATTACTTGGATAAGCAACAGTTGAATGAACTTTCTAAATTATGTCAAGAATTAAATAAAGCAGTCATTTTGATCGAATTTTGTAGCCAGCATGATCAATCAGTATATCGGGATGCAAAGTTCAATTATATTGACGAGGACCTTGTTGACTGGTATTAACTCAGATTAAAACCTTGTTAAAAAATAACGGTTTTAGAAGGTAGTCTATTCAATAAGGTTTAACGCTGCAACTGGTCGCTTTGTGCGGCCACTTTTGTTTTAGAAGGTAGTCTATTCAATAAGGTTTAACGCATTTCCGGATCGTACATGATGGGGGAAGAGGTTTTAGAAGGTAGTCTATTCAATAAGGTTTAACGCTGGTGATCGGTCATTTTCTTCTATCCTTCCGTTTTAGAAGGTAGTCTATTCAATAAGGTTTAACGCAACCAAGCGGCACCCGTTGGCACACCGTTCGTTTTAGAAGGTAGTCTATTCAATAAGGTTTAACGCAATCCGAAGTCCAAGCTTTACAGACACACGGTTTTAGAAGGTAGTCTATTCAATAAGGTTTAACGCAAAGAGCATGACGACGTAATGGACGCTGTTGTTTTAGAAGGTAGTCTATTCAATAAGGTTTAACGCCGCATATCCTTCAGCGTCAATGGTTCACGTGTTTTAGAAGGTAGTCTATTCAATAAGGTTTAACGCAATGGCCGCTTGTGTAGCACTGCCAGTCTTGGTTTTAGAAGGTAGTCTATTCAATAAGGTTTAACGCCGTGTCTGATGGCAAAGGCGGTCTCACGGTTGTTTTAGAAGGTAGTCTATTCAATAAGGTTTAACGCCTGTAATTGGCTGAT
Organism: Lactobacillus porci; assembly: GCF_009695985.1. NCBI lineage: Bacteria > Bacillati > Bacillota > Bacilli > Lactobacillales > Lactobacillaceae > Lactobacillus > Lactobacillus porci. The sequence continues at coordinate 41,425 of NZ_VUMX01000014.1, read as the reverse complement.
CTGCACGGATTGGCTGTTTTAGAAGGTAGTCTATTCAATAAGGTTTAACGCATGGCCCTATGTGAGTTTGCGGACCGGTTTGTTTTAGAAGGTAGTCTATTCAATAAGGTTTAACGCTTTTCACCTGTCCCGTTGGTCCAAACGGTCGTTTTAGAAGGTAGTCTATTCAATAAGGTTTAACGCGCAGATAGCAGATGAATGCTAGCAGATAGCGTTTTAGAAGGTAGTCTATTCAATAAGGTTTAACGCGTCCAGTCCTGCCCGAAAGCTTCGCTTTCAGTTTTAGAAGGTAGTCTATTCAATAAGGTTTAACGCGGCCAGTCAAATTGCCCTTGCTGTCGAAGCGTTTTAGAAGGTAGTCTATTCAATAAGGTTTAACGCAGGACCCGCTCAGCTTACTTAGTTATCGTTGTTTTAGAAGGTAGTCTATTCAATAAGGTTTAACGCAAGGAAGACGACCACACGGTTGACGCGTTTGTTTTAGAAGGTAGTCTATTCAATAAGGTTTAACGCAGACAAGCGCTTGAACACACTGCGGCAAGAGTTTTAGAAGGTAGTCTATTCAATAAGGTTTAACGCGTTTTGCTGTTCTTATTGGCCAGGTCTTGGGTTTTAGAAGGTAGTCTATTCAATAAGGTTTAACGCTACGGCCCTCAACGGCACCAGTCATAGACAGTTTTAGAAGGTAGTCTATTCAATAAGGTTTAACGCTTCGCCAACACGGCTTCCATCACAAAACCAGTTTTAGAAGGTAGTCTATTCAATAAGGTTTAACGCTTAAAAGAGTAATAACAAAGGCTTGCTATTGTTTTAGAAGGTAGTCTATTCAATAAGGTTTAACGCGAAGGCGCTTTGGACAATCAGTATTACTCGGTTTTAGAAGGTAGTCTATTCAATAAGGTTTAACGCCAAGCCATTGCAAGCTCCCCGATGCCTGAGGTTTTAGAAGGTAGTCTATTCAATAAGGTTTAACGCGCGAACTGGGCGTAAGCTCCCAGATCCATAGTTTTAGAAGGTAGTCTATTCAATAAGGTTTAACGCTCATCGGTGGTCAGGCCGCCGTGCGCTACGGTTTTAGAAGGTAGTCTATTCAATAAGGTTTAACGCAACAGTCTCTTGTAGTTCTGCATCCACGAAGTTTTAGAAGGTAGTCTATTCAATAAGGTTTAACGCGGAGTCGACGACATTTGCAAAGGCACTTGAGTTTTAGAAGGTAGTCTATTCAATAAGGTTTAACGCTGGTGTTGAGTTCAAAAAGATCTTCCCGTTGTTTTAGAAGGTAGTCTATTCAATAAGGTTTAACGCACTGCTCGTGTTACTGTTTACATGCGGATTGTTTTAGAAGGTAGTCTATTCAATAAGGTTTAACGCTTAACCCACATTTCGCCGTGGATTTCGTCGGTTTTAGAAGGTAGTCTATTCAATAAGGTTTAACGCAGTCCATCTTGTCATCTGAGCTGATCAGGTGTTTTAGAAGGTAGTCTATTCAATAAGGTTTAACGCTGAAATTGTTAAAAAGATTGCCCAGCCCAAAGTTTTAGAAGGTAGTCTATTCAATAAGGTTTAACGCAGACTAAGGAGGCTACTAATGGCAAGTAAGGTTTTAGAAGGTAGTCTATTCAATAAGGTTTAACGCGTCCCCGTCAGCGCACTGACAAAGCTTGCAGTTTTAGAAGGTGGTCTATTCAATAAGGTTTAACGCCTTCTTCTTTGCCTACCAGAGCTGGGATGCGTTTTAGAAGGTAGTCTATTCAATAAAATCTAGTTTGTTGTTCAGTGTGTCGTGGATGTTACCTGATTCACTTTTGAGTTCTCCCACCTGAGTGGGGGTGATCGTTTTAGAAGGTAGTCTATTTAAAACGTCAAGTACTTTTCACAATGTGAGAAGTACTTTTTTACTTGTTTAATTTTTGCTAAAGCAATCGCTATCGCGCGCATCAGGAAAAAGATTATAGTAAACTATAATAGTTTAAAACAGATATTAACTATTGCTGTTTTGATTATTATTTAAAAAAAATCCCCAAAATGGATGACTTATTGAGGAGAGTTAGTTAATAATGCAAGAGATATATGTTGTTGCCGCAAAGAGAACCCCATTTGGCCGCTACCACAAGCAGCTGGCCGACTTTTCCGCCGTTGAACTTGGCGAAATCGCTCTAGAAGGGGCACTGCAAGAAGCAGGTCTGGATGCCGAGGCTCTGGATGCCCTCTTTATGGGCAATGTCCTGTCAGCTGGCCTGGGTCAAAACATGGCCCGGCAAGTGGCCTTGAACACTGGAATGTGTCAGGATTCTGTAGCAACCAGCATCAATGAAGTTTGTGGATCAAGCTTGAAGGCCGTTCGCCTGGCTCAAGCCCAAATGGCCATTGGCGACCTTGGCTTGGTCGCGGTCGGTGGCAGCGAATCCATGACCAACCTGCCTAAAGACTTGATGATGAAAGACGGTTTGATTGATGCTTTCAGCAAGAAGCCAATGGGCATCACTGCCGAAAACGTGGCTAAGCGCGATCACATTACCCGCCATGACCAGGACGCCTTCAGCCTGGCTTCGCACCAGAAGGCCACCAAGGCTTGGCAGGAAGGCAAGTTTGCTGATGAAGTGATTACGATCATGGATGATGAACATGAAATCACCCATGACGAAAGCGTCCGCCCAGACACCAGCATGGAAGCCTTGGCCAACTTGAAGACCAGCTTCATGGAAGATGGCACGGTCACGGCGGGCAATGCATCCCCCGTTACCGATGGCGCCAGCATGATCATCCTGGCTACGGGTGACAAGGTTAAGGAGTATGATCTCAAGCCTTTGGCCAAGCTGGGTGCCTACTCAGAAATCGGCTATGACCCGGAATTCATGGGTTATGGGCCATACTATGCAATTCGCCGTTTGTTTGAAAAGACTGGCCGCGGTCAAGCTGACTATGACTTCTTCGAAATCAACGAAGCGTTCGCGGCAACTACTTTGGCCGTGATCCGCGACTTGGACCTGCCAATGGACAAGGTCAACCCACAAGGCGGCGCGATCGCGCTGGGTCACCCGCTTGGCGCTTCTGGCACCAGATTGTTGGGTACGGCGGTGCGCCAGCTGCAAAGAGGCGGCGAGCGGGCAGTTGTTTCCCTGTGCATTGGCGGGGGCTTGGCCATCGCCTTTGAGGTTGAGAAAGCATAAATGAAGTTTTACCAAATGTCGCCCCAGGAGCGCCGGGAGGAACTGGATAAGCAGGGTGCTTCTCTTGAGCCTGTTGCCGCTGATAAGCTGGACCGGCTCAATGACCTGAGCGAAAACGTGATCGGGGAGCTGGAGCTGCCTCTAAGCTGCTTGACCGGCGTCTTGGTCAACAATCAGGAATGGCGAATCCCGATGTCCACGGAAGAGGCTTCAGTAGTAGCGGCGGCCAATCACGGCTTCTCCGTTTTCGCCAAGAATGGCGGCGTCATTGCCCAAAGCCGCCGTGACGGGATTTACGGGCAGATCGTCTTGCAGGTTGGCAGTGACTTTGACCTGCCTTCTTTTACCGAGCAGATGCCAGCTTACATTGATTTGGCCAATGAGGAATTCTCCTCGCTGGTCAGACATGGCGGCGGGGTGCGGCAGATAGCCGCTCGCCAAGAAGATGACCTGGTCTACCTGCTGGCCTTGATTGACCCGGCTGAAGCGATGGGGGCCAACAAAGCCAATGCCATCTTGGAATTTCTGGCTGGCAAGATGCAGAATGAGCCTGGAGTTAAGGATCAGCTGTTCGCCATCCTGTCCAACTATCCCAGTCAGTTGACCCGAGCTGAAGTCACGATCGACTTTGCTACGCTGACTAAGGACCATGATTCAGTCAAGGGCGAAGCGATCGCCAAGAAGATGGCCCTCTTAAGCCGGATCGGGCAGAAGGACGTCTACCGCGCGGTGACCAATAACAAGGGGATCATGAACGGGGTAGACGCGGTCTTGGCGGCAACGGGAAATGATACCCGGGCAGTTGAGGCGGCCAGTCATGCCTATGCCGTAAGAGATGGCAGATACCAGAGCCTTAGCTCATGGGAGATCAAAGACGGGGCCTTAAAGGGCAAAGTGGTCCTGCCTTTGGCCTTGGGGGTGGTTGGCGGATCCATTTCCAGCCGGCCGGATATTAGACAAAGCTACTCAATATTAGGTAAAATAAAAGCCAGAGACTTGGCGAACCTGGTAGCGAGCGTGGCTTTGGCCAATAATTTCGCGGCCATCAACGCCATCTCGACCAAGGGGATTCAAGAAGGCCACATGCGCCTGCAGACCAGGAACGTGGTGGACCTGCTTGAAGCCACGCCAGCAGAAAAGAAGGCGGTCTTTGAAATGATGACCAGCCAGCATCAATATGGCGAAACTGCCGCCAAAGTTTTTTTGAAAGAATTGCGAGGACGATAATTACATGGAAATTGGTATTGATCAGATAGGTTTTTTCACGCCGAACAAGTTTGTCGACATGGTTGACTTGGCCCACGCTAGAGGCGAGGATCCCAACAAGTTCCTGATTGGGATCGGCCAAGACAGAATGGCTGTTGCCGACCAAACCCAAGATGCGGTTTCTATGGGGATCAACGCCACGGCAGAGTACCTGGACCAGGTTGACCTGGACCATCTGGGTCTGCTCATCTTTGCGACGGAAAGCGGGATCGACCAGTCCAAGTCGGCTTCTCTCTTTGTTAAGGAAGCCTTGGGGCTGCCTGCTAAAATCCGGACTTTTGAAATTAAAGAGGCCTGCTTTGCTTTGACGGCCAGCTTGCAGGTTGCCCGCGACTACGTTCGGGCTCACCCGCACCACAGCGCCATGATCATCGGCAGCGATATCGCCAGATATGGCCTGTCAACGCCGGGCGAAGTCACCCAAGGGGCCGGCGCAATCAGCATGCTGATCAAGGAAGACCCGGCCATCATCGCTTTGGAAGATGGCCACACTTCTTATTCCGAGAACATCAATGATTTCTGGCGGCCAAACAACTTCCAGACGGCCTTGGTGGACGGCCACTACAGCCGGGATGTCTACTTGGACTTCTTCAGACATACTTTCGCTCCTTATTTGGAAGAAAAGGGGCTGGAAGTCAAGGACTTCGCCGGCATCTGCTACCACCTGCCATATACCAAGATGGGCTTCAAGGCTCACAGCATTGCCATTGAAGGGCAAGATGACGCGGTCAAGCAGCGCTTGAGCGACAACTTCCAGCTGTCAGCCAAATACAGCCGTGAGGTCGGCAATATCTACACGGCCAGCCTCTATATGTCAGTCTTGAGCCTGCTGGAAAAGGGCAACTTGCAACCTGGCGACCGCGTGGGCTTCTTCTCCTACGGGTCAGGGGCCATGGCAGAATTCTTCTCGGGCAAGATTGTGGAGGGCTATGAAAGACGCCTGCGACCAGCCATGCACAAGCGGATGCTGCAGGAAAGAATCCGCCTGGGCGTTGGCCAATACGAGGAGACCTTTACTGAAGCCATGCAGACTTTGCCAGAAAACGTCGAATTCACCAGCGATGCCAACCGGGGCACCTGGTATTTGGCTGGGCAGAAGGGCTACGTGCGTCAGTACCGGCAAAAATAACGCGAGCAACAAAAGAGAGCAGGAGCTCTCTTTTTTTATGCCGTTTTGGAATAGCAGGGAGAAGAAAACCAAGGCAAGGACGTTGACTTCTTTCTGCCTTGGGGCATCCCTCACGCGGGCGGCTATGACCTGCCGGAGCTTTTTGCCTGGATTGACCGCATTGCTAAATAAGCCATATTTAAAGCATGGCCCTGCACGCTGCAGGGCCTTTTCGTCGACTGTTACAAAAAGGGCTTCTGCCTTTACCAAGCCGGGTATCAGCGGGTAGAATAGGTTAGTAAAGAAAGATTGGGAGAGATAAAATGAAGACAAGAATCAGCAATATTCTGAAAATCATCCCCCTCCTCCTGGCTGCCTTGCTTTTGACCAGTTGCCAGAAGCCGCTGCCGAAAAGTGTCAAGACCCGCCAGTCCAAAGAAACGGTGACTTTTTTCTTCCACGGCTACGGGTCCAGCATCAATGCGGAAAAGCACATGGCTGAGGCGGCGAGAAAGGCGGGCAAGACCAATGAAGTCTTGACGGCGACGGTTGGCTGGGGCGGAAGCGTCAAATTGCGGGGAAAGATCCAAGACAAGCCCAAGAATCCGGTCATCCTGGTCGGTTTTCAAGACAACGATAACCCCGACTACCACCGGGACGGCTGGTATGCCTACAAGGCGGTCAAGACCGTCCAGAAGAAGCTGGGCTTCGAAAAGATGAACCTAGTGGGCCACTCCATGGGCAACATGGCGATCTGTTACATGATCATGGATGACGGGGGCAAAAAGAACTTCCCGGTCATCGAGAAGCAGGTCAGCATCGCCGGCCACTACAACGGGATCAAGGGCTACAGCGCGAATTCTGATTCGCCGCTGACCGCGTCTGGCAAGCCAGAGCACATGGACGCGACCTATAAAGACCTCCTGTATTTGCGGCAAGTCTATCCTAAGGGAGTCGCGGTGCTCAATATTTACGGCGATACCGGCAATGGCTCAGATGAGCGCGTCTACAACAACTCTTCCAGGTCTTTGAAATACCTGCTGGTCAACGCCAAGAGCTATCAGGAATTGCGTATCAAGGGCCAGGGCGGCCAGCACAGCCAGCTGCATGAAAACGCGCGCGTTGACCGGGCCCTGCAGAAGTTTTTGTGGAATTAAGAATTAGCAGCGGAAATCGAGGATTAAAGCATGATTAGAAAATTTCAAGCAGCTGATTTGGACGCAGTCGCGCGGATTTGGCTGCAGACGAACCGGGAGGCCCACGGCTTCGTGCCTGACCACTTCTGGCAGGACCAGCTTGCGGACGTGAAGAGGGAATTCTTGGCAGCTGACCTTTACGTGGCCGAAGAAGACGGGAAGATTGCCGGCTTCATTGGCCTTGAAGGGGACGAAGTCGCCGGCCTGTTCGTCGCGGCATCCTGCCAGTCGCGCGGTCTTGGCAAGCAGCTGCTGGACCAGGCCAAAAGCGAGCGCCCACAGCTGTACCTGCGGGTTTATGAGCAGAATCCACGGGCTTTGGAATTCTATGAACGGGAAGACTTCAAGTTTCAAGGCGAAGAAACGGACCCTTATACCGGGGAGCCGGAATACGCCCTTTTTTGGCAGCGGGACTGCTAAAGAGGATACGGAAAAGACAAGCGAAAACGTTCCTGGAGTGATCCGGCCTCAGGAACGTTTTTGAATTTGAAATTTGAAAAGGAGCAATTATGGAACAAAGACCAGCCTGCATTAAGGTCCGCGGCGGCCGCGTGCACAACTTGAAAAATATCGACGTCGATCTGCCCTTAAACAAGATCGTGGCGATTGCCGGCGTCTCGGGCTCTGGCAAGTCCAGCCTGGCCTTGGGCATCCTGTATGCCGAAGGGTCAAGGCGCTACTTGGAATCGCTGTCGGCTTACACCAGGCGGCGGATGACCCAGGCAGAGAAGCCGCTGGTCGATGAGGTCTTATACGTGCCAGCGGCCTTGGCTTTGCGCCAGCGCCCTGGCGTGCCTGGCATCCGCAGCACTTTTGGCACGGGAACGGAGCTGCTCAACAGCCTGCGCCTGATGTTTTCCCGCCTTTCCAGCCACCGTTGCCCGAATGGCCACTATTTGGCCCCGTCTTTAAGAACCGCGGCCGGTCTGCCCTTGAAGTGCCCGGAATGCGGGTGTGAATTCTATGCTCCTTCAGCCGAGCAGCTGTCTTTTAACAGCCAAGGGGCCTGCCCAGACTGCCAAGGGACTGGCATTGCCCGCACGGTTGATGAATCGACGCTGATTCCGGATAAGGACCTGACCATTGATGAAGGGGCGGTTTTGCCTTGGAAGACGCTGATGTGGTCCTTGATGAAGGACGTTGCCCGGGAGATGGGCGTGCGCACCGATGTGCCTTACAAAGACCTGACGGACCAGGAAAAGGAAATCGTCCTGCATGGTCCGGCCGAAAAAAAGCATATTCTCTACCTTGACAAGAAGGGTCAGTCGACTGAGCTGGACTTTACCTACTATTCAGCCGTCCGGACGGTTGAAAATGCCCTGGCCAAGGTCAAGAATGAAAAGGGAATGAAACGGGTGGCGCGTTTTCTGAAAGAAGGCACCTGCCCGCGCTGCCACGGCAGCCGCTTGAGCGAAGAAGCCCGGGCGCCCCGGCTGTGCGGGCGCTCATTGGCTGACGTCTGCCGGCTGACTTTGGCTGAATGCCAAAAGTGGGTGGATGAGGTGCCAGCGGCCTTGCCCAAGGAGATGCGGCCAATGGCCGAGAGCATCGCGGCTTCTTTTGACCTGTCGGCCAAGCGCCTGCTTGACTTGGGCTTGTCCTACTTGACCCTGGACCGGCCAGCCGCCACCTTGTCCAATGGCGAGCGCCAGCGGATGCAGCTGGCCCGGGCGGTCCGCAACCGGACGACCGGGGTCTTGTACGTCTTGGATGAGCCGTCAATCGGCCTGCATCCTGCCAACATCGAGGGCTTGAAAGGCGTCATGAAGGATCTGTTCGCGGATGGCAATTCCGTGATCCTGGTTGACCATGACACCCAGGTCTTGAAGGAAGCAGACTGGATGATAGAAATGGGGCCAGCAGCCGGGGAAAAGGGCGGTGCAGTGGTTGCCCAGGGAACGCTGGCGCAGATCGCGCGGAATCCGGCCTCCAAGATTGGGCCTTTTTTGTCTGGCAAGGAGCTGATCGACAAGCGGTCAAAGATTGCCGAGCAGGATTTGTTCAAGCTAGGCCGCATTCATTTGGAAAGCCGGCAGATCCACACGGTCAAGCCACTGAGCGTTGATTTTCCTAAGAGCCGCCTGTCCGTGATCACCGGCGTCTCAGGCTCGGGCAAGACGACCATGCTGCTGGAGACTTTGCTGCCAGGGCTGGTCAGCCAGATGAAGGGCGAGCCGTTGCCAAAAGCCGTCAAGGCCCTGGAAGCGGATGGAATCAAGCAGGCCAAGCTGATCGACGCGACCCCGATTGGGATCAACGTCCGCTCAACCGTCGCGACTTATGCCGGAATTCATGATGAGCTGCGCAAGGTCTATGCCCGGACCCCTGACGCCAAGCGCTTGGGCTATAAAGCCGGAGACTTTTCTTACAATACCGGCCGCTTGCGCTGCCCGACTTGTGACGGGACCGGCGCGATCGTCTTGGACGTCCAGTTTTTGCCGGACGTGGAAGTTGCCTGCCCGGACTGCGGCGGCTCGCGCTACCGCAAAGAAGCTGACTTTGTACGCCGCCAGCCGAAGGCCAAGCAGGGGGAAAAGGCCGTCAAGGCCTATACCCTGCCTGAACTGATGGACATGTCGGTTGACCAGGCACTCGCGGCCACCCGCGACCTGCCGCTGGTGCAAAGACGGCTGCGGGTCTTGCAGGATCTGGGCCTGGGCTACCTGACCCTGGGGGAGGCCACGCCATCTTTGTCAGGCGGTGAAGCCCAGCGGCTGAAGCTGGCCAGCGAGATGGGCAAGGGCCAAGACGATACGGTCTTTATCTTTGACGAGCCAACGATTGGCCTGCATCCCCTGGATGTCGCTTCCCTGCTTGACGTCTTCCAGGGCTTGATCGGGCAAGGGGCCACGGTCTTGGTGATTGAGCACGACCAGGACGTGATTGCCAACGCGGACTACGTGGTCGACCTGGGCCCAGGCGGGGGCAAGGAAGGCGGGCGGATTGTCGTCTCCGGCACGCCCGAAGCCGTCATGGCCTGCCCAAGCAGCCTGACCGGCAAGTACTTGCGCTTAAACCGGAAGAAATAACAAAAAGCGCTGCATGACTCATGCAGCGCTTTTTATATTACTTGTTGACCCGGGCCTTGACCTTGACCCGCGGCGTCCAGTTCAGGGCGATAACCGCGAAGATGATCATGACTGAGGCAACGTAGTCCATCATTTGCGGGTGAAAGTGAAAAACAATGATGGAGCCGATCATGGAGGCCAATGGCTCAAAGGCATCCATAAAGGCGACGGTCATCCCCGAAATATGTCCTAAGGCGTGGTTTTGCCAAAGGGTCGGGATGATCGTCCCCATTACGATCACCACCGTCAAGTTGATGTAGACGGCCGGCACGTTTGGGACGCTGGGCCAGACTGGGTGAATGGCCGTCAGGATCAGGCCGGAGATGAAGAGCCCCCAGCCCGTGACCGAAATCGTCGAGTGTCTGCTCACCAGCGCCTGGGGGATGAGACTGTTGGCGGCCGCCCCGACCGCTGACAAGATCCCGAACAGCAGGGTGATTGGCGCGATCCGCAGGTCATGAACGTTGCCATGGGTTGACAGCAGAAAGACCCCGCCAAAGGCCATCAGGCTGGCAATGACGTCAATGGGCCGCAGAATTTCCTGCTTGGTCAAGGTCAAATAGGCAAGGACGAAAAAAGGACCAATGAACTGAATGACCGTGGCAATTGCCGCGTTGGCCTGGGCCACGACTAAAAAGAAGCAGTACTGAAAAGGCAAAACCCCGATGACGGCATAGGCCAGAAGCTTAAGGGCGCTGCCCTTGTCTTTCCAGACCTGCAAGGGCTGCTGGCCGGTCAGCTGGGCGACGACCAGCAAGATCAAGCCTGAACAGATCTGCCGCATTTGGGTGACCCACATCGGCGTGATGCGGGGGTCCAAGTTGAACAGGCCCTTGGCAAACAGGCCCGAAATGCCCCACAAGATGCAGGCCGCGGCAGCCACGCCCGCCCATTTGGTACTTGACTTCATTCTCTCCCAGATCCTCTCTATTTTTTGCTGAGCTATTTTTAATTAAAACAATCCTTTCCATTCTAACATAAGGGTCGGCAGAATAGCTTAAAAGACCAGCTGTTATCTTTTGCAAATTGAAAATAATTGCTTGATAAATTGAAAAAGATGAAGAAAAAACGTCGGGATCTATGCTAAAATGTGAAAAGTTGCATTGAAAATGATAACCAAAGATTGAAAGAGGGCTTCTCAGGCAGATGAAAACTGAAACGACCGAGCAGGAATACCAGCACCACTTGTCCCAGCACCACCACATGCGGGTTCAGTGGGAGGAATTCTTCAAGAGCGAGGACACGACCAAGATTATGGACGCGACTTTGATTGAAAAGAGTTCCATCATCACCAGGGTCGGGATGATGATCTTGAGCTGCGGAACTGGGGCATGGCGGGTGCGCGATGCCATGGACACGATGGCGCGGACTTTGGACTTGACCTGCAGCACGGACATTGGCTTGGTTTCCTTGGAATGTACCTACTTTGACGTCAACAACCAGTCATACTCCCAAAACATGGCTTTGCCGGCAACTGGCGTCAACATGGCCAAGCTGGACGCGCTGGAGCGGTTCGTGCGGCAGTTTGAAGCCGGCGAAGGCGACTTCACGATCAAGGACGTCCGCCACCGCTTGGGTGAAATCGAGCACATCAAGGGCCAGTACAAGCTCTGGCAGGTCGGCCTGGCAGCTGCTTTAGCCTGCGGCGGCTTCATTTTCCTCCTTGGCGGGGGGATTCCGGAAGTTATCTGTGCCTTCCTGGGCGCGGGCGTGGGCCAATTATGCCGGGGCGAGCTTGGCAAGCGCGGGATCACTTTCTCAGCGACGACCGCGGTTGGGGTCTTGGCCGCGTGCTTGACCTACTTCCTGGCTTTTTCGATCGGCTCGCACCTGTTTGCCTGGCCAGGGGCCCACATTCATGGCTACATCGGGGCCATGCTCTTCGTGATTCCGGGCTTTCCATTTATTACTTCCGGTTTGGACATGGCCAAGCTGGACCTGCGCTCTGGCCTTGAGCGCCTGGCCTACGCCTTGCTGATCATCTGCATCGCGACCGCGGTCGGCTGGATTTCGGCCACGGTTTTGGGCATTCGGCCCGGGACCATGCCGGACTTGAGTCTGGAAGTCTGGCAGATGGCGCTTTTGCGGCTTTTGGCCAGCTTCTGCGGGGTCTTTGGCTTCTCAATCATGTTCAACTCCCACGTGAAGATGGCCGCGATTGCCGGCTGCGTTGGGGCGATCGCCAATACGCTGCGCTTGTCCATGGTTGACTACGGGCATGTGCCGGGACCGCTGGCAGCTTACCTGGCGGCTTTGTTGGCTGGGATTCTGGCCAGCTATGTTCGCGAGCGAGTTGGCTACCCGAGAATTTCTTTGACGGTGCCATCTATCGTCATCATGGTTCCAGGCCTTTACATGTACCGGGCCATCTACCTGTTGGCCAATGTTCATGTTGGTGCTGGGGCAACCTGGATGACTGAGGCCTTGATGCTGGTTTTTGCCTTGCCAATGGGCCTGCTCACCGCGAGAATTCTGACCGACAAGAAGTGGCGGCACGTCGGCTAGCATATGATATGAAAAAGAACGGATCACCCGATCCGTTCTTTTTGCTTGTATTGGATTATTGTTTTGCTTGCAGTGCTGCCTTATTCCTGCAGGTCAGCCACGGTGGCTTTGACCAGCTTGATCAGGTCGCTTGGGGCGATCAAGACGCTGCGGCCGACTTCCCCGCTTGAAACCCAGATAGCCTCTGAATCATTGACGCTTTGATCAAGGTAGACTGGGTACTTCTTGGCGTGGTAGATCCCGATTGGGGTATTGGCCCCGTGCACGTAGCCGGTGGTCTTTTCCAGCTTCTTTAAAGGAATCATTTCACACTTCTTGTTGCCGGAAGCCTTGGCGATCTTCTTCATGTCCAAGTGGCCTGAAAGGGGGATGACGCCGACCAATGGGCCGGTCTTGTTGCCTTCCATGGCCAAAGTCTTGTAGACTGGATAGCCGTCCAAAATCGGGTCGCCTTTGGAGACCTGGGCCACCCCGTGGTCTTCTTCAATCTGGCTGGCATGCTGCTTATATGAAATTTTATGTTGGTCGAGAATCTTCTCAACCAGGGTCTTATCTAATGAATCTTTGTTCTTTTTCTTTTTTGACATTTGTTATCACCGCTTAACATGATAACATTCTAAGTGGAGATACAAAAGGAGGAACACATAGTTCATGAAACTACTTGAAGTCAAGATTGAAACTAGCTATGACGTCGAGGACGCCTTGTCCTATTTTGCCCAGGAAGACCTGCAAGCTTTGGGGATTGAGGCCAGACGCCGCAGCGACTTTGAACAGGCCGGCTGGCTGCACGACTCTACTGTCGTTGAAATGGACGACATCAAGGACTTGCCGGCAGAAGTCGAATTTATCGCCTACTTTGACGAAGAGCGCGACCGGGATGAGGTAGTCAAGGCCTTTGAGGACAAGCTCAAGGAATTGGCTGGCTACGGCCTGCGGACTGGCGAAGGGACAATCTCCACCAGCTATATTGCCGACCAGGACTGGAATACCGTCTGGCAAAAGTACTACCACGTCATCAACCTGTCCCGCCACCTGGCTATCGTGCCGGAATGGGAATCATACAAGCCAGCCTTTCCTGACCAGCAGATCATTACCATGGATCCTGGTCTGGCTTTTGGGACAGGGAACCATCAGACGACCCAATTGGCCATGCTGGGCATTGAGCGGGCAATGGTCAAGCCTTTAAGCGTCGTTGACGTGGGGACGGGCTCAGGCATTTTGGCAATTGCCGCCCACAAATTGGGGGCCAAGTCAGTTCTGGGGACTGACATTTCCGACGAGTCAATGACGGCTGCCAAGGAAAATGCCGGCTTGAACGATTTCGCTGATCTTAAGCTGCAAAAGACCAGCCTGCTGGCTGACGTTGAAGGCAAGTTCGACTTGATCGTGGCCAACATCCTGGCTGAAATCCTGCTGGACTTGATTCCTCAGCTGGACAGCCACCTCAATGAAGACGGACAAGTTATCTTCTCAGGGATTGACTACCTGCAGCTGCCAAAGATCGAGCAGGCCTTGAGCGAAAATGGCTTCAAGATTGACATGAAGATGCGGGCCGGCCGCTGGATCGGGCTCTGCATCAGCCGCAAGGAAGATTAGCCAGTAAAACTAGAGACGACTTTCGACACTCATCTGACTTGGATGAGTGTTTTTGCTTTTTTGTTTAATCTGTGCCTGACTGATGATAGAATAACTTGAGATATTTTCTAAAAAAGTTAAAAAGCCTTTGAAAAGATGTAAAATAAGGGCAAGAGAAATTTTCATTTTTTCTTAAAATAGGCATTTGCGGTAGAATAGATGTTACTGGCTAGAATTAAATAGAAATCGGTGATCTGTATGTCAAAATATGTTGAAATGACCCATGAGCAGGTAATGGATGCCTGCAAGAAATACATGACCAAGGACCAGCTGGACTTCGTGGAAAGCGCCTATGAATTTGCGGCCCGGGCCCATGAAGGGCAAACCAGAGCTTCTGGTCAGCCTTACATCGTTCACCCGACCCAGGTAGCGGGGACGCTGGCAACTTTAGGCCTGGACCCAGACACGGTGGCTGCCGGCTTTTTGCATGACACGGTGGAAGATACTCCCGTTACCAACGACGATATCAAGGAAAAGTTTGGTCCAGACGTGGCCTTTATCGTTGACGGGGTCACCAAGCTGAACAAGTACGAATACAAGTCCCACAAAGAATTCCTGGCGGAAAACCACCGCAAGATGCTGATTGCCATGGCCAAGGACCTGCGGGTCATCCTGGTCAAGCTGGCCGACCGCTTGCACAACATGCACACCTTGGAGCACTTGCGCCCAGACAAGCAGCGGCGGATCGCGGCCGAAACCTTGGATATCTATGCCCCACTGGCTGACCGGCTTGGTATCGGGACCATCAAGTGGGAACTGGAAGACATGTCCTTCCGCTACACCAATCCAGATGAATACTATAAGATCGTTTCTTTGATGGATGCCAAGCGTTCAGAGCGTGAAGGCTACATCAGCGACGCGATCGACTACCTGCGCGGAACTCTGGACTCATTAGGCATCAAGTATGAGATCTCCGGACGTCCCAAGCACATTTATTCCATCTACAAGAAGATGGTCAACAAGCACAAGGATTTCAACGAAATCTATGACCTGCTGGCTGTCCGGGTAATCGTGCCGACGGTCAAGGACTGCTACGCGGTCCTGGGCGCGGTCCACACCAAGTGGAAGCCAATGCCAGGGCGCTTTAAGGACTACATTGCCATGCCTAAGGCCAACGGCTACCAGTCCTTGCACACCACCATTATCGGGCCTGGCGGCAAGCCGCTGGAAATCCAGATCCGGACCAAGGCCATGCACCAAGTGGCCGAATACGGTGTCGCTGCCCACTGGGCTTACAAGCGCGGCAACTTTGACGGGGTCAATGCTAAAGACGGCGGGGCCTTGGATATTGGCCGCGAGATTCTGGATCTGCAAAAGGATTCCAAAAACGCGGATGAATTCATGGAAGCCGTCCATACGGACATCTTCTCGGACAAGGTCTACGTCTTCACCCCCCGCGGCGAGGTCTATGAGCTTCCTAAGGGGTCGGTAACCTTGGACTTTGCCTACGCCATCCACACCCAGGTCGGCGACCACGCGATCGGCGCCAAGGTCAACGACAAATTGGTGCCGCTGGACTACAAGCTGAAAAACGGCGACGTGGTCGATATCCTGACCCAAAGCAATGCCAAGCCGTCCAGAGACTGGTCAGACATGGTCAAGACTTCCAGAGCCCGCAACAAGATCCGCCGCTACTTCCGGGAAATCGACCGGGATGAGTCGGTTGAGCGCGGGCGCGAGGAAATCTTGAACCTGCTCCGGGAAAATGAGCTCAAGCCGGCCGAATACCTGACCAAGGACAAGATCGACGAAGTCCTGCGCCACTACAGCTTCAAGACTGAAGACGACATGTGCGCGGCGATTGGCTTTGGCAACATGTCAGCCTTGACGGTCTACAACCGGTTGACTGCCGACCTGCGCCACCAGCAAGAGCAGGCCAAGCAGAAAGAGCTGGAGGAGAAGATCATGACGGCTGGCCAGCAGACCGCGGCCGCGACCGTCATCAAGAAGACCAGCGATGCTGACGACAAGAGCAAGAACAAGAGCAAAAAGGGCAAGGGCAAGAAGTCTGACAGTCTGGTCGTCGTTCAAGGTCTGGAAGACCTGGACCTGCACTTTGCCAAGTGCTGCAACCCGGTTCCCGGCGACCCGATCGTGGGCTACGTAACCAAGGGCCGGGGCGTGACCGTCCACCGGGCGGACTGCCGCAACGTTGCAAGCAGCGATCCCGTCAACCAAGGCCGCCTGATCGACGTGGCCTGGAACAAGATCAGCGATGACAAGCAGGCTGGCTTCAATGCCAACTTCGAGCTTTTTGGCTACAACCGCCAGAAGCTGCTCAGCGATGTCATCAACCGCTTGAACTCCATGACCAAGAACATTACCAACGTTTCGGCCAGCGTCAACGATGACAACATCGCCCACTTCTACATCACGGTTGAAGTCAAGAACGCCGAGCAGCTCAATGACATCATGGCCAAGCTGCGCGACATTCCAGACGTTTACGATACTAAGAGAACGGACAACTAATATGCGAGTAGTAATTCAAAGAGTCAACCATGCCGCCGTAAGAATTGACGGGCAAGTCGTTGGCCAGATCAAGCAGGGGCTTTTGCTCCTGGTCGGCCTGGCTGAAGGGGACGGCTTGGACCAAGTGGTCAAAGCCGCCGACAAGATCGCCAAGATGCGGATTTTTGAAGATGAGCAGGGCAAGACCAACCTGGGCATCAAGGACGTTGGCGGAGAAATCCTGTCCGTCAGCCAGTTTACTCTGCTGGCTGACACCAAGAAGGGCAACCGGCCCAGCTTCGTCCATGCCATGCGGCCGCCAAAGTCCAAGGACTTGTGGGAAGATTTCAACCAGGAACTGGTCAAGCAGGGCCTGCACGTTGAAAAAGGGGAGTTTGGCGCCGACATGAAGGTCGAGCTGGAAAACGACGGCCCCTTCACCATCGTCCTTGACCTGTAAAATGGCTTACAAAGCCTTGATTTATCAAGCAAAACAAGCTACACTAGTAAAGAATTATCAATGACAAAGAATGAAGATAGCAGGGCCTTTTTCAGAGACTGCTCGCCTGGTGAAAGAGCAGAAGGTCGCTAACTGTGACCCTTTAACAGATAATGGTTCGTTTCGTCAGCGTTAATGACAGCAAGCAAAAGGTGGTACCGTGCTATTTTCAAGCGCCCTTGATTCGATTCAAGGGCGCTTTTTATATGTTTTTCTTTGCGTGATGAAAATAAATTTTAGACAAAGGTGATCCAATGAGAGTTCAAAAGCCAAAAGGGACTGTTGACATCCTCCCAGAAACTTCCGGTCAATGGGAAAAGGTGGAGCAGACCGCGCGCGACTTGTTCAAGCGTGCCAACTACCGGGAAATCAGAACCCCAAGTTTTGAAAATTATGAAATCTTCTCCCGCTCATCCGGCGAGACCAGCGACGTCGTGGAAAAGGAAATGTACGACTTCTACGACAAGGGCCAGCGGCACATCGCCCTGCGGCCTGAAGGCACGGCCGGCGTCGTCCGCGCCTACGTTGAAAACAAGCTTTACGGGCCTGAAACCGTCAAGCCGTTCAATGTCTACTACATTGCCCCAATGTACCGCTATGAAAGACCGCAGGCTGGCCGCCAGCGCGAATTCCACCAAATCGGGGTGGAGAGCTTTGGCTCAAACAGCTACCTGGCTGACGTGGAAACCATCATGCTGGGGCATGACCTCTTAGGCGAGCTGGGCGTCAAGAACTACGAGCTGCACATCAACACCTTGGGTGACAGCCAAGTCCGCCAGGCCTACCACGAAGCCCTGGTCAACTATTTCACTCCAGTCAAGGACCAGCTCAGCGAAGACTCAAAGCGGCGCCTGGAAAAGAACCCCCTGCGGATTCTGGACTCTAAGGCTGAAGAAGACAAGCAGTTCTTGCCAGACGCGCCAAAGATCCGCGACTACCTTGACGATGAATCCAAGGAGAACTTCAAGAACATCCTGGCGGCTCTGGACGAACTGGGCGTCAAGTACGTCATTGACGACGACCTGGTTCGCGGCCTTGACTACTACACCGGGGTCATCTTCGAATTCATGGTGGACGATAAGTCCCTCTGGGCCAGCCCTTCAACGGTCTTGGGCGGGGGCCGCTACAACCACCTGGTTGAAGAATTCGATGGGCCGGAAACCCCAGCCGTTGGCTTTGGGATCGGCGAAGAGCGCTTGATGCTGGTTCTGTCCAAGCAAAACCCGGCGCTGTTCGCGGACCAGGGCATCGACTTCTTCATCACCAACATCGGTGAAGGCAGCGCCATGTATGCCGTCAAGACCGCCCGCAAGCTCCGCGGCCTTGGCTTCAGCGCCCAATACGACGTTGACCAGAAGAAGCTGAAGAACCAGTTCAAGAAGGCTGATCGCGTCGGCGCCAGCTACGTCGTGACCCTGGGGGCCAAGGAAATTGCCGCCGGCAAGCTGACCATCAAGCGCTTGAGCGACGGGGAGCAGTTCAGCTTGGAATTCAGTGACTTGGAAGACCGGGAAAAGCTGCTTTCCAAGATCGAAAAATAGGAGATTTTTTGCAAAATGATGAAAATGGATAAAAGAACAGATTATTGTGGCAATATTACCAGCAAGTATCTTGGCCAAGACGTTTTGCTCTACGGCTGGGTACAGCGCGTCCGCAACCTGGGCCAGCTGATCTTCATCGACCTGCGCGACCGGGAAGGGATCGTCCAAGTCGTCGTAAACCATGACTCCGGCAAGGAGCTGATGGACGCGGCTGCTTCCTTAGGCCAGGAATACGTGATTGAAGTCAAGGGCCAGGTTAACGAGCGGGCAAGCAAGAACCCGGACATGAAGACTGGCGACGTGGAAGTGATTGCCAGCGAGATCGATGTCTTGAACAAGGCCAAGACTCCTCCATTTGAAATCAAGGACGACTTGGTAGCCAGCGAACAGACCCGCTTGAAGTACCGCTACCTTGACCTGCGCCGGCCAACCCTGCAAAACGCCTTGATTCTGCGCGCCAAGATCATGACGGCAACCAACGCCTACCTGTCAGGCGAAGGCTTCATCAACATTGAAACTCCTGACCTGGGCAAGTCAACGCCAGAAGGGGCCCGCGACTACCTGGTCCCATCCCGGGTCTACCCAGGCTCCTTCTACGCCTTGCCGCAGTCACCGCAAATTTTCAAACAGCTTTTGATGGGGGCTGGCTTTGACAAGTACTACCAGATCGCCCGCTGCTTCAGAGACGAAGACCTGCGTGGGGACCGGCAGCCAGAATTCACCCAGATCGACCTGGAAACCTCATTCATGGACGAGCAAGGGGTGCAGGACGTGACTGAAGGCCTGTTGGCTAAGGTGATGAAGGACGTCAAGGGCATTGACCTGAAATTGCCGCTGCCACGGATTACCTGGCAAGAGTCAATGGACAAGTACGGCTGCGACAAGCCAGACGTCCGCTACGAAATGCTGATCCATGACCTGGGCGCCATTTTTGCCAACTCCGGCTTCAAGGTCTTCAGCTCTGCTTTGGCAAACGGCGGCTTCGTCCGCGGGATTGCCGTTAAGGGCGGGGCCAAGTTCTACTCCCGCAAGAAGATCGACGCCATGCAGGACTACATCAAGCGCTACCACGCTAAGGGCCTGGCTTGGACCAAGTACGAAGACGGCGAATTCTCAGGCCCAGTTGCCCGCTTCTTGAGCGAGGATGAAAAGCAGGGCTTGATCAAGGAATTCGGCCTTGAAGGCGGGGAACTCCTCCTCTTCATCGCTGACCAATGGAAGGTCTGCTGCGACTCCTTGAACTACCTGCGCCGGCACACGGCCAAGGAAACCGGCATCATTCCTAAGGACACTTACAAGTACCTGTGGGTTGTCGACTGGCCGCTCTTTGAATACGATGAAGGCGACCAGCGCTGGATCGCGGCCCACCACCCATTCACCATGCCAGACGACAAGGGGATTGAGCTCCTGGAAACTGATCCGCACAAGGCCCACGCCCGCAGCTACGACATCGTTTTGAACGGCTACGAACTGGGCGGCGGCTCAATCCGGATCCACAAGCGCGAAATTCAAGAGAAGATGTTCAAGGCCTTGGGCTTCACCAAGGAACGGGCCTACGAGCAATTCGGCTTCTTGATGGATGCCTTGGACATGGGCTTCCCGCCACATGCCGGCTTGGCGATCGGCCTTGACCGCTTCGCCATGCTGCTGGCTGGCAAGGACAACATCCGTGACGTCATTGCTTTCCCTAAGAACGCCAGCGCCAGCGAGCCAATGATGCACGCTCCAAGTCCAGTTGCCGACCAGCAATTGCGCGAGCTGGGCATTGAAGTGGCTGAAGACGCCAAGGAAGGCGTTGAAAAGTACGAAGCTTCATTGGAAAAGGAAGCGGCTGAAGACGTGAAGAGTCACGAAGAATAGCAAGCAAAATAAAAATAGTTCAAGATCTGCTGACAGATCTTGAACTATTTTTTTGCGCTGCATTTTGGTGAATTGCTGCAGGTGGCTTCAATAAAACTTAGTTGTCTTGATCGACGTCCTGGTCATCAACCGTATCAGCTTGGGTGTCATCGGTATCAGCTTGATTGTCGTCATTCTTGTCGCCAGTATCGTAGTCTGCATCCGTATTGTCGCTGTCGTTATCCGTGTCATAGCTGTCATCGTCATTGGTGCTTGAGCTGGACGACTTGGTCGTCGACTTCTTGGAGCTGCTTGGACTGGAGTAGCTGTGCTGGTAGTAAGAGTATGAATAGGAGCTGCCGCTGGAATTGGACCCAGTTGAAGTTGACTTCTTCTTTTTGGAAGCCGACTCAGCTTGGCTGTAGTCTTCGCTGCTTGCGGAGCTGCTTTGGTCATCTTTGCTTGACTGGCTGCTTGACGAAGAGGATTGGCTCATGTCTTCTGAGCTGCTTGAGGAGCTCGCGGATTCTTTCTTGCTCTTCTTCTTGGATTTGGGCTTGGCTTTAGCCTTGTCCTTGTCAGTCTTGTCATCTTTGGCAGAGCTCTTCTCGGCTTTCGGGTAGACCTTGTAGGTTTTGCTGCCGCTTTCGCTCGCCTGGCTGCTCTTGTCTGCCTGACTCTGATGATAGAAAAACGCGGCTCCGACTAAGGCCAGTTCCACGGCAAGGATGCCGGCCAGCATTGGTTTGCGCATCTTGTTTCCTCCCAACGTAATGCAATTCGCCTTCATGTTAATCCATGATAGGTCAGTATAAACATAGTTTACCACGCTTATGCGGGAAAGGCATGATAAAAGCAGGCATTTTGCCAATGAAAGCCGCTTCTTTTTGCATTGCCAGGCAGAAGATTGCTGAATTATAATTAATTTAAGAAAGAATAGCGATTGCATCAGTCCGGAAAGAGGAGGGGATAAAAATGAAGCGCAAGCATTTAGCGCTCCTGGTCTTGCTTTTGGTCACCGGTCTGGCCTGCCTGCTGCCTGAGCGGGTTCTGGCCGACTATGACTTGAAACGCATGCAGGTGACGGCCGAAGTCAACGCCGACGGCTCCTTGTCAATGACGAGAAAGATCGACTACGACTTTGACGATTCCGCCAACGGGGTCTATTACACCCAAAGCCTGGAGCAAGGGCAGAAAGTCAGCCAGCAGCGCGTTGAAATCAAGGACCTGGAAAGCGGGAAGAGCTTCCATCCGGTCTTGAACAACCAGGCTGAAAGCGGCAATGTCTACCACTTCAGCAAGGAGGGCAACTCCTACAAGTTCAAGGTCTACCACCGGGTTGAAGAGGGCAAGGTCCAGGTCGTCTACCGCTACCGGATTTCCGGCGCGGTGGACAGCTACCAGGACGCGTCTGAACTGAACTTCAAGATCATTGGGGCCGGCTGGAAGAAAGAAATCGCCAACGTTACGGCCTCGGTCCGCTTCAAGGGCCAGAATCTGTCCTTTTTAAAGGGCTGGGTTCATGTCAATGCCCCAGGCCACTTGACGGTTGACCCAAAGCGCGGCCTGGTTCAAGCCAAAGTGGCTGCTCTGCCGGAAGCAACTTTCTTGGAGCTGCACCTGCTGTTTCCAAACAGCCTGGTGGTCAAGAACCCCAAGCGCCATTCCGGTAAGATCGCGGCCAAGGTGGTGGCTCAGGAAAAAAGCCTGGCTGAAGCCAGCCAGGCCAAGCAGGCTCGCAAGCGGGTCTATGAGCGAATTGGCCTGGTCCTCTTTGCCTTGGCCCCGCTCCTTTATCTGCCGGTCTTTTTCAAGACCCGCCAGTCTGGCAGCAAAGTCCGCTCGAAGAAGGAATTGGGGCACAATTTCGCCTTGCCGGACTTCAGTCCGACCGTGGCCCAGATGCTGGTCAACAAGAAAGCGCCAGACAGCACGGCCTTGTCCGCGGAAATCGCCATGCGGGCCGGGCAGGGCGAATTGACGATCAAGCCGGAACAGGAAGGGCAGAACTTCCGCTGCGTCAAGACCAGCAAGTACCGGGGCGATCTGCCGCTTTTAAACAAGATCTTCAAAAAGGTGGGAGATGGCAAGAGCTTTACCAGCCAAGAACTGACCAAGTACGGCGACAGCAAGGGAATTACGTCCAGCTACAAGCAGTGGCAGGAAGACAGCCAGGAAGCCCTGATCAAAGAGGGCTACGTCGACAAGCAGCTGCAAGAGCGGGCAGACAAACTGACCTTCTACGCGTACGCGATCATGTTTGTCAGCGTTGCTGCCGGGCTGGCCTGCTTCTTCTTGTATGAAGAAAGCGAGCAGAACTTCTTCTGCCTCTTCTTGACCATGGCCTGGAATCTGGCATTTTTTGCCTTGTCAGTGCTGCGCTTGCACCGCTTCTCATCTTTGACGGAGAAAGGGACCAAGGCAACTGAGCACGCGCTTGCTTTCAAGCAGATGCTGAACGACATTGGCCAGTTCAAGATGCGCGATATCGGCGAGCTGATCCTGTGGGAGCAGATCATGCCTTACGCGATTGCCTTTGGCCTGGCCAAGAAGGTGCTCAAGCAGCTGAAGCTGGAATTCCCAGCGGAAATTGCCGCTGATCCTTACTGGGCCTGCTACTACGTGGGCAGCAGCGGGGGGTTCGCGACCAGCTTTGATGAGGCGATTTCTTCCTCAGCTGGCTCGGGCGGCTCCTTCTCAGGCAGCGATGTCTCAAGCGGCGGCTTTGGCGGCGGCAGCGGCGGCGGAGCCTTTTGATAAGTGAATTTTATAATTGGCCTGGACTTAAGGAAATTGTAAGAGACGGCCTTGTGAAAAAGTGCTTTAATTAAAGGCAAGAGCAGCTAGCAAAAGTAAGGAGAAAAGGATATATTTATGGAAGGCAGTCTTTGGCAAAAATTTATTAAGAATGTCCACTTGCGCCGGACGGTCGTGCTGGTCCTGACCGTCTTGGCTCTTTATTACGTCCGGGCCATGATGAACACGATCCTGCTGACTTTTATTTTTACCTACCTGATCGTCCACCTGGTCCGCTTTGTCCAGGCCCGCTTTAACAAAGTCCATGTCTCAGAGAAGCTGGTCGTCATCTTGACCTACGTCATCCTGCTGGCCCTGCTGTACCTAGGCCTGCGCTACTACGTGCCGGTCCTGATCCGCCAGATCTACAAGATGACCAATTCCGTCATCACCTTCTACCAGTCTGATGACATGGGCTGGCTGATGAGTCAGGTGCACAAG
The DNA here is from genome assembly GCF_009695985.1 of Lactobacillus porci. Taxonomy (NCBI): domain Bacteria; kingdom Bacillati; phylum Bacillota; class Bacilli; order Lactobacillales; family Lactobacillaceae; genus Lactobacillus; species Lactobacillus porci. The sequence goes on along the minus strand of NZ_VUMX01000014.1, from coordinate 17,913 downwards.
TACGTCCCGCAAAAGGACATGACCACCCAGCTAAAGAACAGCCTGGGCGCCATTACCGGGGCGCTCAAGGGCTTTGGGTCAGTCGCCGTGTCCTTCTTGTTGGCCCTGGTCTTGAGCTTCTTCTACACGATCGAGCTCAAGGAGATGCGGAATTTCTCCAAGTCTTTTCTGACCAGCGAGCTCTTTGGCTGCTTTTTTGAAGATATCTACTATTTTGGCAAGAAATTTACCAACACCTTTGGGGTGGTCCTGGAAGCCCAATTTATGATTGCCCTGTGCAACACGGCCTTGACCATGGTCTGCCTGGCCATCATGAAGATGCCGCAGGTCTTTGCCCTGGGGCTCTTGGTCTTCATCTGCAGCCTGGTGCCGGTGGCCGGGGTGATCATCTCAATGATTCCTTTGTCTATCGTGGCTTATTCCGTCGGGGGCTATCGCTATATCTTGTACATTTTGATCATGATTCTGGTCCTGCACACCCTGGAAACCTATGTGCTCAACCCGAAGTTCATGTCGTCCAAGACTGAGCTGCCCATTTTCTACACCTTCGTGGTCCTGCTATTGGGCGAGCACTTCTTCGGCACCTGGGGGCTAATCGTCTCCGTGCCGATCTTTACCTTCTTCCTGGATATTTTAGGGGTCAAGACGATTGGCAATGATTCTGCCGAAAAAGGCAAGCAGGCGAAGGCAAGAATCCGCGAAATCGCTAAAAATAGAAAAAACTAATAAAGCTGTCGATGAATAGCAAACGATGACTGAAGCCAGGAGCTCGCTCCTGGCTTTTTTCTTTGGCTATTTTTCAGGTGCTTTTTCTAGTCAAAGAAAAAATAAAATGGTCGTGACCACCAGCCGCGGGCACAATCTGGAAGAGCGCCTGGCCAAGCACTTTGGCCAGCCCCAGCCAGGGGGCTACCGCAAGGCCGTAGCCAGTGGCGAAGTTACGAAGGTTGACTTGTGATCTTATCGAAAAAAAGAAGCAATTTTGCCTCTTTTTTACTTTTCTGGGACTTCTGTAAAGAAAATTGAAAAAAGTTGCGAAAAAAGCTTTACTTTCTGAAAAATCTCCGGTAATATAATAAGCGTGATCGGGAACGAGTCACTAAAAAAGAAAGCCCACTTGGCGGAATTGGCAGACGCGCAGCGTTCAGGTCGCTGTTCTGGCAACAGAGTGAAGGTTCGACTCCTTTAGTGGGCATCAGAGTACGAACGAAGCAGGTCTTTGACCTGCTTTTTTCTTTTTGAATTAATCTTTACAAGAAGCAAACAAGAGTCTGGGGAAAAAGGCGTCAGTTGGATACTTTTGAGCTCCAGCAGCTCTCTGCTGTGATTTGAGACACATAAAAAGGCTTCCAGAATTTTTTCCACTTCTAGAAGCCTTTTTTATTTCCAGCCTCTTGATGCTTTATTCCAAGTCGCTTTGCTGCTTGCTGAGCAGCTTGCCGTTTTGGAAGGTGACGTAGAGGCTTGGCCGGCCTTCGCCTTTGAGGCCACTGGTATAGATCCAGAGGATGGTGACCTTGTTGTCATAATCAGATTCTGAGTAGCCGTTGGGCTGGCCCAACAGGGTCTTGACTGCGGCCTGGCTTTGGCCCTTTTTCAGCTTTTGGTAGTCTTTCAGGGTGATGTCCTTTTGCCGGTTCACTTTGAAGCCGCTGATCTGCTTGACCAGGGCCACGCCTTTGGCAAATTCAACCGTCAGGTTGGAGCCGGCCATTCCGCCAGCCACGCCTTGCCAGGTGTAGACCTTGACTTTGACGCCGTTGTTGCTGCTTTTGGAAATCGCGTCCGCCTTGCGCCCCAGGAGCTGGTTGACGTCCTGGAGGGTGCTGCCGGTCTTTTCCACGACCTTGATCTTTTGGTAGTTTTGGTAGTTGATCCGGTTGCTGGTCTGGGTGACCACGTTGGAGCTGGCCAGGGAACTGGCCGCCTTGTTGACGTCCGTGTGCTTGCCAGCGCTTTTTTTGGAGCAGCCAGTCAAGGCTGCCGCGGCCAGGATGGCCGCTAAAATCTTAATGCTTCTCTTCATGAATATGTGGCGCGCGGAAACCTTCGATTTCAATCGAGGGGGGAACACGCCTTTCTCCTTTCTAAATTCTCTAGATAATTAGTATTCCATTGGTCATTGTTCTTGCTGCTTGTCGCTTTCTTTTTGAAAAATGAGGGCTAATCTTCCTTTAAGACTTCGCCGTAGACTTGAACCTGGCCGTCTTCGTCTTCTTGGTAGACGCCCTGGATTTCCGGGTCAAAGCCCGGGAACTTGTGGGCGCAGCCAATCAAGATCTTGAAGTAGTCAATATCGCCCTTTTGCCACTTTTCCCCAGGCGCCACGACGAAGACGCCTGGCGGGTAAGGAAGGGCACCTTCAAGGGCGGTGCGGCCCTCCAAGTCATCCAGCTTGACCAATTCGGATCTTGACTCATTAAAAGCCAGGTCCGCTTGGCTTGGCAGCATTTGGTAGTCCTGGAAGCTTGGCTTTAAGAAGAGCTCTTGCTGGTACTTGAAGATCTGGCTTTGCTTGTAGTATTCATGAATTTCCTGGCAGAGCTGGTCCAAAGTGTAGCCCTGGTAGCGGTCCGCGTGCTGGCGGTAAAGGCGCGGCATGACTTCGCTGAGGGGAGCATGATTTTCATATGCCTTTTCAAAGTCAAGCAGGGCGTCCAGGACGGTCCGCAGGTCCGCTTCGCTTTCGCCTGGGGTGAGCAGGTAGAGGGTGGAGTAGGAGTCGGACTTTTCCGGAATGATCCCGCGCTCGTGGAGGAATTCTTCCACGACTGAGCCCGGGATCCCTTGGTCGGTGAATTCCTCATGCTCCAGGTCGATCCCCGGATTCATGACCGTGACTTTTTCCGGACTGATCAGGGCTTCGCCGTCAGCGATTTTTCTAAAGCCATGCCAAGCGTCATCTGGATGCAGCTGCCAGGCTTCAGGATCGTTGGCCAAAACTTCGGTTGGGACCTCTTCCCACTTTTGCCCATGGAAATACTTAGGAATGAGCGGCTTAAACAGCTTGCTCTCCTTCAGCAAGGCCTTGCGGAACTCAATTCCCAGGCGGGTGGTCTCATCCCACCAGGACCGGCAGGCCGGGCTGGCCGCCATGGCCGCGTTGACGACCAGTGAGGCATAGAGCGGATAAGAATATGAGGTTGTCACGTACTTAAGATAGGCATGGTTGAAGTGCTTGTGGTCGACGTAGCGGGCCTGGCCCTTGATGTGGCGGTCTTTTTTCAAGATTTGGGAGACCTGGGTCATCCCCGCCTGCTGCTTGTGGATGGACTGGGTGACCAGGATGCCGGGATCATCTGGTCCGTATTCCTGGGCCAATGGAGAGGTGCCGTCAAGGACTTTGACGAACTGCTCATAGCCGCCCCAGGCACAGTCAAAGAGAATGTAGTCGCAGAGCTTGCCAAGCTTCTTGAGCAGGAGTCGGGCATCATAGAAGATCCCGTCATAGGTTTCCAGCTGCAGGACGGCCATTCTGAAGGGCCGCTTGGCTTGAGCCCGTGCCGGGTCGACCTTGGCGATTTCCCGGCGGATCCGGTCTTCATCCAAGGCTTCCTTGGTCAAGGGACCGATCAGCCCATCGGCATTGCGGTCGGTTGGCAGGTAGACCGGCTTGGCCCCGGTCATGATCAAGGCACTGTTGTAAAGGGACTTGTGGTTGTTGCGGTCAAACAGGACCAAGTCGCCCTGTTTCAGGAGGGCTTGGGCACAGATGGTGTTGGAACTGGTGGTCCCGTTGGTGCAGAAGTAGACCTTGTCGGCGTTGAAGGCCTTGGCCGCCTGCTTTTGGGCGGTCAGGGGCGTGCCTTCGTGGGTCATCATGTCGCCCAGTTCCGGCAGGGTGTCTGAAACGTCAAACTTGAAGAAGTTGTCGCCCAGGAAGTTGTACAAGGCTGCTCCAGCTGGGTGGCGCTGGTAAAAGTGTCCGTTGTGGTGGCCTGGCGTGGCCAGCATCAAGGCATCCCGCTGGGCAAAGTCGATCAGGTCGGTCAAAAATGGCGGCAAGACCTGATCCGCGTAGCTTTTGGCCTTGGCGACGATCTCAGCGGCAACGGCCTTTTGGTCAGCTTCAGGGTCGATGACGATCAAAGGCAGGGGCAATTGCAGCTGCTTTGCAAAGAGGTGCCACATGCCCTCAGCCCGGCTGTCGCCGCGCTTGATGACGACCGCGGCCAAGTCCGCCGGGTTCATGTTTTCCGTGAGTTCCATAAATGGCCAGTCGTAGGGAATAAAGTTCTTGACTTCAACGCGGCCAGCGATGGCTAAATAGTGCATAATCTCTAAACCTTTCTATCAGCATGTTCTTGTTTCTTTATAAATTCTAGCTCATGTTGGCAAATATTCATATCTCTTATGAAAATTATTAAGATTTTAACGCTTTTTAGCAAATAGGAAATTTCCCTTTGCCTTGAAGCGCTTTACGCGGCTATACTGGAAACATTGCTTTTAGAAAGCAAAGACGAAATAGCAAGCGGTATTGCGCGGAAAGGGGATGCCTGTGTCTTATCAAAAGAACGACCCTCCGCTGGTGATTGGGAGAAAACGAAATGCTTAATCACTAAAGAGGTAATAAATTGATCGAAGAAAAAAAGAACAAAAACTACATGAGCTGGCTGACCCTGGCCATGCTGGACTATGTGACCATCATCGGGTTTGAAGACATCTTCTTCCCCTTCCAGAACCAAGGGCTGTCAGTCGTAATTTCCTGGCTGTTCCTGCTGGCGACCTACATCATTCCTTACGAAATGATCGTAACCCAGCTGGGCTTGACTTTTAAGGAAAATGAGGCCGGCGGTCTGGCCTCCTGGATTCGCCGGGGGACCGGCTCTGATGCCTTGGGCTACGCGACCAGTTGGATGTACTGGGCCCAGACCATTCCATATTTGGTTGACGTTTCCAACTCAGTCATCGTGGCCATCTCCTGGCTGATCCTGGGCAACAACACCTTGAGCCAGCACATGTCGACCTTTACTTTCGGCCTGCTGACCTTCGTGATCATCCTGCTCTTCCTGGTCTTTGAAAATTCCTACCGGAAGGCCCTGGACATCATGTCCTTGATCGGCGGGATCGCCATGTTCAGCATGTCTTTCATCTTTGTCCTGCTGGTTGCCTGGGCTTTGACCCACGGTGCCCACATGGCCACGCCTTTGACCTGGTCAAACCTGAAGCCATCCTTTAGCCTGCACTACTTCTCAACGACCGGTCTGCTGATCTTTGCCATGTCCGGGGCGGAACTGGCCGCGCCGTACGTTTCCCGCCTGAAGCACCCAGTCCGCGACTTCCCTAAGTCAATGTGGGCCCTGGTCTTCATGACGGCCTTTATGACCATCTTCCAGACTTTGGGCCTGGCTGCCTTGTTTGACACCCACAACATTCCAAAGGACTTCAAGATGAACGGGTCCTACTATGCCTTCCAGATCCTGGGCCGGGAAGCCGGCATGGGCAACACCCTGATGTACGTCTTCGCTGCCGTCCAGCTCTTCTTCATGCTGGCTCAGCTGGCAGCCTTGGTTGACGCGGCCAGCCGGGTCTTCGCGTCCGACACGGCCAGTGAGTACATGCCAAAGTGGATCTTGAAGAAGAACAAGTCGGGCCGTCCGGTTCACAGCTACATGCTGACGGCGGGCATTGCCCTCTTCCTGCTGCTTTTGTCAGGGACTTTGCCAGAAATCAACGATATCTTCAACTGGCTGCTGAACTTGAACGGGATCGTTTCCCCATACAAGACTTCCGTAGTCTTTATTGCCTTCCTGGCCATCCGCTACCAGCAGGACAAGTTCAAGTCAGACTTTGTCTTCATCAAGAACAAGAAGGGGGCCCTGGCTGTCGGCTGGTGGTGCTTCCTGTTTACTTTTGCCTGCGCGACGATGGGCTTCTTGCCGCAAGAAGCGCAATTTGGCACCCAAGCCTGGACCAACCAGCTGTGGATGAACATCTTCTCCGTGCTGGTCTTGTTCGGGACTGGCTTCCTGCTGCCATGGCTGCGCAAGCTTGAAATGAAGCGCGAAGCCGACGAAGAGGTCTTGTCTAACTAAGCCAAGGCACGAATTCAAAATCAGCAAAAAAGGCGATCCGTCTGTTGACGGACCGCCTTTTTGCATGCCTGAAATTGCGTGAGTGCCTTTAAGCGTTAAAGACGTACTTGTCCATGCGCTCGAAGGCTTTTTTGATTTGACTGTGCGGGGAGGCCAGGTTGACGCGCAGGCTGCTGGCATCTTGAAAGAGGCGGCCGTCCTGCCAGCCGATCCCGTAGTCCCAGCCCTTCTTCAAAAGTTCTTGCTGGCTCAGGCCGCGCTCTTGCAGCCACTTTGAGCAGTCAAGGAAGAGCATGTAGGTGCCTTCGGCCTTGAAGGCCGTTACGCCGGCAAATTTATGGTCGATATAGTCGCAGGCCAGGTTGACGTTGGCAGACAGGACCGGCAGCAATTGCCCCAGCCAGTTGCTGCCTTCTGGTGAATAAGCGCCAATCAGGGCATGCTCTGAGAAGACGTTCATGGAATTGTAGATCGTCTTGGCACCGATGGCCTCGACCCGCTCTCTGATTGGCTGATTGTAGATGACGTGGTAGCTGCCGATGAGCCCGGCCAGGTTGAAGGTCTTGGATGGCGCGTAGAAGGCCAGGACATGGTCATGAGCCCAGGCGCTGACTGATTGGGCTGGGGTATACTGGTGCCCGTTCAGCAGCAGGTCCGACCAAATCTCATCAGAAATCACCCAGACGTGGTTGCGCTCATAAACCGCCATGGCTTGGGCAATTTCCTCCTTGGTCCAGACGCGCCCGCACGGATTGTGGGGGGTGCAGAAGACGGCCACGTGAATGTGGTTCTCCTGAATTTTCCGCTCCATGTCCTCATAGTCCATCCGCCAAGTGCCGGCGGCATCTCTTTTCAAAGGACTGTGGACGATGTGGAAGCCGTTGTCTTCAAGAGCGTGGGTGAAGCCCATATAGGTTGGCGAGTGCAGCAGGACCGGGTCGCCAGCTGAAGCGAAGACTTTCAAGGCAGAAACGACGCCCCCAAGAACGCCATTTTCATAGCCAATATCTTCTTTCTTAAGGTCCGCGACTCCCTTATGCTCCTTGTGCCAGTTGATGATGGCGTCAAAGTACTTATCGCTGGGCAAAAAGTAGCCAAAGGCTGGATGCTTGGCCCGCGCGATAATTGCATCTTGGATCGACGATGCGGTTGGAAAGTTCATGTCGGCCACCCACATTGGAATGGTGTCAAAGCCTTCCTTGGCCTTGTCCGGGGCGAAGCCGCCCATGCCAATCGCGTCGACTGCCAGGGCATCATGGCCGCGGCGGTCCAGGAGGGTCTCAAAATCGTATTTTTTCATCTGGTTTACCTCGATAATCTGAATTAGTGACTTGGTTTAATAGTACCTTTTTTGATTGGTCTTGTCCTGGCACGCGTCTTGGCCATTTTTTGCTATATGAGAAAGAAAAATAAGTTATACCAAGTTTATTATTAAAAAAGTTCTTTGAAAGCTATCAAAAAGGTTGCTTCTTATTATGAAACCGTCTTGAAAAGCGCTTACATCTGTGCTAATAATATTATTAAGGAATTAAGTTTCAGGAAAATAGGGAGAGAATCAAAATGAACAAGAATACCGCAGAAAAAGCCCTGCCGGTAGTTTGCCTGGTAGGCTTGGGCTATGTGGGGATGCCCCTGGCCCTTGAATTTGCCAAGCAGCTGCCAGTGATCGGCTTTGACATCAACCAGCAGAAGATTGCCAACTATCAAAAAGGGGTGGACCCAACTGGGGAAGTGGGCTCAGCCCGCCTTAAGGCCAGCAAGGTCCATTTTACCAGCGATGAGCGGGAGATCAGCAAGGGCGACTTCGTGATCGTGGCCGTGCCGACCCCGGTCTACCAGGACCACATGCCCGATTTGCGCCCGCTTCGGTCAGCCAGTGAGATCATTGGCCGCAATCTCAAGCCTGGCGCCATCGTGGTCTATGAATCCACCGTTTCGCCAGGCATTACTGAGAACGTCTGCGCGCCCATCCTGGAGAAAAACAGTGGGCTCAAGTGCGGCAGCGGCTTTAAGGTCGGCTATTCGCCTGAGCGGATCAATCCTGGCGATCCGGTCCACAAGGTCGCGTCCATCAAAAAGGTCGTTTCCGGCATGGACGAGGATTCATTGATGAAGATCAAGGGCTTGTATGACCTGATCATCAAAGCGGGGACCTATCCGGTTTCTTCAATTAAAGTAGCTGAGGCGATCAAAGTCACTGAAAACAGTCAAAGAGACGTCAATATTGCCTTTATCAACGAAATGGCGGTAATTTTTGAAAAATTGGGCATCAGCACCAAAGAAGTGGTCGATGGGATGAATACCAAGTGGAACGCCCTCGGCTTTCAGCCTGGGCTGGTCGGCGGCCACTGCATTGGCGTTGATCCTTACTACATTATTGAAGAGGCGGAAGGCTTGGGCTACCATCCCCGGGTCTTGACGGCGACGCGGCAGGTCAACAACCAGGTGGCAGCGTTCATCGGCGGCCGCGTGATCAAGCGCCTGGCCTTGCTGGGCAAGCGGCTCAAGGGGTGCAAGGTGGCGGTTTTGGGCATCACCTTCAAAGAAGACTGCCCGGACATCCGCAACAGCAAGGTGGTTGACATTATTCACAAGCTGCAGGACTACGGCATCGTGGTCGAAGTAGCTGACCCCTGGGCTGACCCGGCCTTGGTCAAGCGGGTTTATGGCCTTGACTTGAAGCCTCTGGCTGAAATTCAGGATGCCGACTGCCTCCTGGTGGCTGTCGCCCACCAGCAATACAAGGACCTGTCAATGGCCGAGCTTGACCAGCACTTCAAGGATATCCCTGAAAAAGATAAGCTGCTGATCGACGTCAAGAGCATCTATGACCCAGCCTTGGTTAAGCAGGCCGGCTTTTCTTACTGGTCTTTGTAAGATTTTGCAAGCGAAGGGATGAGAAAAATGAAGGAGCAAGGAAAAAAGAGTTCAGCCCAAAAATCAGACCACAAGCGCTACCTGCTCCGGCACGGCGAAAAGACCAGCACCGGCATGGGCGTCTTGATCCTGGTGATCGCGGCAGCCATTTGCCTCTTGGGCTGGACCGCCTACCGGGGCGTGCAGATTGCCAGGCTCAGCCGCAAGATCGACGTTCATGTCGATGGAACGACCAGCCTGAAAAAGCAGCCGGTCTCTGGCAAGCTGCTGGCCAAATACGGCAAGAGCGCGCCCAGCGACTTGATCACCAGCAAGCAGGCGACCAAGACGGTCAAAGTTTCCCTGGTATTTGCCGGCATCAATGAAGATGAGGAAATCGATGAACACATCCTCCGCCTGCTCAAGCAATACCGGATTAAGGCGACTTTTGCCGTTCCCGCGGCCCATGCCCGGGAAAACGACGTCCTGCTCAGGGAAATTGCCAAAAATGGGCAAAGGGTGATCGGCAATGGGATTACCGGCAAGGAAAATCTTGGCGCCATGCCGCTGAAAAAAGCCCTCTCTACCCTACAATTGGCCAAACAAACCCTGGAGTCAGAGAGCGAGCGAAAAATCAGCAAAAACTACCTGATGGGGACCAGCTGGGATTCCAGCCTCTTGCAGGCCGCCAAAGCAACTGGCTTTGACCAGGTGGTGGTTCCGGATGAAAGCGACCTGATCGACAGCAAAACCTTCACCAGCCAGCAGGAAGCCCAAAACTACGTCAAGCACCTTGATGGTCACCGGATCGTGGTCGTCAAGCTGGATGGCCTGGCTGACAAGACCCATCAAGAGCCGGCAATCGTGGCCGCGACGCCGGCGTTGGACAAGCAGGCCGATCTGCGCGACCAGGCAGCCAGGAAGCGCAAGAAAGAAGTGGAGATCGACCAGGTCACCAAGTGGCTCTTGGCTGCCTTAGCCAAGCAGAAGATTGCCAATGTCAAGCTGGATGATTTAGGCGTGGAAAAATCCGCGTCCTACATCAAGGCCATGCTGGCTGATCCAAGCCAAGAAGCCGTGATCTACCGCTATTCTTTGACCAATAAAAAGCAGCTGGCCCTCTTGGTCAAGGGAGTCGATACGACCAGTGAATACGAGGCCGTTAAGCATGAACTGACGGCCCACCAGGCCAGCGCTTCCTTCGTCGTCAACGGCACCACGCCCAGCCAGCTGGTCAAGCGAATGACTGCTGACGGCTATGGGATTGAAACTGGCGGCTTAGCCGACAAGGCCAGCTTGACCATTGCCGGGGCATATCAAAACATCGAAAAGGGCAAGGAAGCCCTGACGAAGAATGGCTATCAGCCTATCGCCTACGTCATGCACCAGGGCGACAATGAGACCGCCGTCAAGCGCTCCTGCTGGCAAGTCAGCCTGATCCCGGTCCAGGCCCAAAATCCCGCCAAACTTAGCCGGGGAGCCTACTACCTGTACCAAGCGGACCAGACCAAGGAGATTGGCGAGCTTTTGGCCAAGGCGGACAAGGGCAAGTACAAAGTGGTCAAGTTCAGCACCATCTTAAAGGACTCAGGCACGATTCCCCAGCTGTCACGGTCGAAGATCGCCCAGCTGAAAAAGCAAAATCAAGGCCGGCAGGCTAACTTCTTGAAGTACGTGCCAACTACTGAACAAGCGGTGGTCTTTACTTTCGGCAACCTGTCCAATCAAGCCGTTGACTTGGACGTGGCCCAGCGCTTGAACAAGCGGGGCTACCAAGGCACCTTTTTTGCCAGCTTTGATGAGCTGCGGACCGCTGGGCCGGCAATTAGCCAGTTGCGCCAGCAAGGCCATGAAATCGGCTTGGTCTATGCTCCAAACAACCAGTACAAGGCCGACTTTACCGGGACCTGCGAATATCTGCATGATTCCTTGGCCTACTGCAAGTGGCGCTATGACGATCAGCCTAAGCTGGTCTACCTGACCGGCAAAAATGCCAAGAAGGCCGTTCTGCAGGCCATCCATGCCTATGGGATGCAGGCGGTCGGGACAACGCGGTCGATGATTGCCAGCAAGACCGCGGCAACTGACCAAAGCAGCCTGGGAAAAGCCGCGCGGAAAGTTGCCAAGGTCCGCTTCAGCCGCGGGAGCCTAGACTACTTCAACTTGGGCTATTACCGGCATGACCAGGGGAGCCGGGCGGGGCAGAAGACCATCATGGGCGATATGGTGATGGCCATGATCCGCGAGCACTTGGATTCAATTGCTTACAAGGCTCACGGCTCCAAGGTCACGGCACCAAAAAGCCGCTATCAAATCAAGACGGTCAGCCATTTGCTGGCTTCGCCTTTGGTCTACCGGCTTAATCCGCCAAAGCAGGATAAAGTCACGATGAACAAGGACTTTTTGGCCAATCTGAAAACGCCGGCTGAACGCTTTGGCTATCTGAAGCGGCACTACGTGGGCTCGAATTTCGTGGTTAGCCGCAAGAAGCTGCCCGGCTTTAATGACTCTGAAATTGCCCAGCTTAACAAAATTGGCCGGCTGACCGACAAGAAAGTCCTGTTTTTGACTTTTGACGACTGGGGAAGCGACAACTCGATCAACAAGATCCTGTATGTCTTAAAGAAGCACCACGTCAAGGCAACCTTCTTCATTTTGACCCAGAACGTCCAGTACAACCCGAATCTGTTGCGGGCAATCGCGCTAGACGGGCATGAGATTGCCAGCCACTCCAATTCGCACGATCAGCTGGCCGTTGCCAACAAAAAGCATACGGCCTACCGCAATCTGACCAAGGCTGAGCGGCTAAAGCTGCGCAAGGACCTGGTCAAGTCCTATGAGAAATTGAACAAGTACGTCGGCGACGTCAAGGTTGCCGGCAAGCCGGCTTTGCAGCCGGACTTCCGGCCGCCGACCCTGGAAGTCAGCAAGGCCGGTCTGTTCGAAGCCTTCGACGTGGGCTTTCGCTACGTCATTTCCGGCAACGTCTCAACTGATGACTATGCCCGCAAAGACTATGACAAGTACGTCAAGGAGATGCGTTATGGCTCACCGAAATCCGCAGGTGATTTCAACGTTGCAAGCGGAAGCGTGATTGTTATGCACAGCTTGGAGAATGCCTATCTGACGCCGCAGATGCTCGACAAGATGATTCCAATCTGGAAAAAGGAGGGCTACAAGTTCGCGCGCGTTGATGAATATACCAGCGACTTCTCCGGCAGGGTGATGGGAGGCAGATAAAAATGACAGGGAAAGAATTCAAAGTCAATGGCGAAGTTCTCCTTGATGAGAAAAAGGACCGCCGCCTTTTGCCCAACGTTCCTGATCCAAGCCGCCAGCGCTCCAAAATGGACCGGCGCGGGGACATTACCGCAGACGAGAACCTTTCATCGGTGATGAGCGACTACCGGCTGGGGATCCGCTACGTGAGCGACTTTAAGGTCAAATTGAGCGCCCGCCATCACGCGCATCTGGTTAAGGCTGCCGGAACCTGCGCGGACATCTCTGATACGGGGATGCTGATCAAGTTCAAGGACCAGGATGACTATGAGAAATTTAAGGACGCGGAAAAGCTGCGCCTGAAGTTCAAGGTGCCGGCTGGCGCCATGCCGGAAGGCCATGAGATGCGCTTTCGGACTTCTGCCAAGCTTATCCGCTGCAACGATGCCCAGCAGGCAATCGGGGTCCAGTTTTCTGCCAATCTGGCCAGCTACATGAAGCGGCACAAGGACCGCTTTATCTTGGTTGGCGCTTCCTGGTGCCTGGCATTAGTCGCCTTTTGCGTCGTCTTGATGCGGGCTGAGTCGGTGATCTACTACAAGTACAATGCCATTTTGTATACCTACTCGCTGATCGCGGCCGCCTTCTTGCTGACGCGCTACCTGTTTGGCGCTCTTTACAAGCCAGTCCCGGTCAACCCCGACTTTACCCCGTCGGTGACGATCATTATTCCCTGCTTTAACGAAGAGACCTGGATTCAGACGACCATCTTGTCCTGTCTGGACCAGTACTACCCAGTCGACAAGCTGAAAGTGATCGTCGTTGATGACTGCTCGACTGACCGTTCAGTCGAAAAAATCGAGGAATTGTACCAAAAGCTGCTCAAAAGCGAAGATAAGCGCTACCGGATCAAAGACCGCTTCAAGTACTTCGTTCAGGAAAAGAATGCCGGCAAGCGCGATGCCTTGGTCCGGGGGGTGGAGAATACCGACACTGACCTGGTCATGTTCGTTGACTCGGACTCCTTCTTGGAGCCGGATGCCGTGGTCAACCTGGTTCAGCCTTTCCAAGACCCGAAGATGGGCGGCTGCGCTGGTCGCTGCGACGTGGCCAACACTTACACCAATGCCTTGACAGAGATGCAGTCAGTCCGCTACTACATTGCCTTCCGGATCATGAAGGCAGCCGAAGGAATTTTTGACGCGGTGACCTGCTTAAGCGGGCCTTTGTCCTGCTACCGGCGGGATCTGGTGCTCAAGTACAAGGATGACTGGATCAACCAGCGCTTTTTGGGGCATAAGGCCACTTTTGGCGATGACCGCTCCATGACCAATTTCATCCTCCGCCACAACCGCTGCGGCTACCAGGACACGGCTGTCTGCTCAACCATTGTGCCGCGCAAGCACAAGGTCTTCTTAAAGCAGCAGATGCGCTGGAAGCGGTCATGGCTGCGCGAGTCGCTGCGGGCTGGCCTTTTCATGTGGCGCAAGGAGCCATACGCGGCGATCAACTTCTATATTGGCCTGATCGTGCCGATGCTGGCGCCGGTCGTCGTGGTTTACAACCTGATGTGGGTGCCGCTGACCCAGCACATTTTCCCAACGACTTTCCTGGTTGGGTTGATGCTGATGAGCCTGATGATGACTTTTGCCCAGCTCTTGCTGAGAAAGAGCAGCACCTGGGCCTTTGGCTTCCTCTTCTGCCTCTACTATGAAGTCGTGCTGTTGTGGCAGATGCCGATTGCCTGGTTCACCTTCTGGAAGTCAACCTGGGGCACGCGGATGACGCCAAGCGACGTCAAGGAAAAAGCTAAGAAAGAGGCCAAGAAAGAGGCTAAAGCAGGCAAAATATCCATGAAAGGAGGGGAGAGCAATGGCTGAAGACAAGCAGGAAAAGCGCGCTTCTGCCTTGGCAAAAAAGCGACCGCTTTTTCAAACAAAGAAGGACGTGATCAAATTCGTCCGCGGCATTCTTGAATTAGTCAGCATTATCGTGATTGCCTATGTTGCCATTCACTCCCTTTTCGTCATGAAGAGCTACCAGCATTACGATGAAAATGATCCAAAGATCATGTCGACTCGCAAGAGCGACCATGGTTTCGTGGCCTTGTCCTATTTTGGGGTGGACCGCCAGGGGACAGACAGCTTGATCGCCATCAAGCGCCTTGATGAGGAATTGTCCGACCTCAAGCGTCTGGGCTACGTGACGGTCAGCCAGAAAGATCTTGAGGATTACTACTATCATGACAAGCCTCTGCCTAAGAAAGCCGTCTTTATCATGTTTGAAGATGGGCGCAAGGACACGCTGCTGTTTACGGAAAAGCTGCTGGAAAAAATGAACTACCAGGCCAGTATTTTGACTTACGGGGAAAAGTTCAAGAACAATGACCAGAAATTCGTCTCGCCCAAAGACTTGCAGAATTTGCAAAAGCAGGGCTTCTGGGAACTGGGGACCAATGGCTACCGCCTCTCCTACATCAATGCCTATGACCGCTACGGCCGCTTCCTAGGCGAGCTGGATTCGCGGGAATTCGTCGAGGTCAACCAGTTCATCGGCAGAAACTACAACCACTACCTGATGGACTACATTCGCGACAAGAACCACATTCCCGTGGAGAGCACGCGGGAGATGGACAAGCGCCTGAGCAAAGACTACCAGCTGATGAAGCAGGTCTATGGCCAGCGGGTTGGCCAGCTGCCTGATCTGTATTGCCTGATGCACTCCAACACCAGCCGCTACGGGAACAATGCCAATGTTTCCGCGGTCAACGCCCGCAATTTAGAGGGCATGTTCAAGCTGAACGTCAACCGGGAGGGCTATTCCTGGAACAGCCGCAAGTCATCGCCTTATGACCTGACCCGGCTTGAGCCGCAGGCCTGGTGGTACAGGAACCACCTCCTGATGCGGATCAGGGATGACTTGCCGAAAAAAGACAAGGGCAATATCAAGTTCGTCAAGGGCAACAAGCGGAAGTTCAACCAATGGAAACTGGTCAAAGGAGCGGCGGAATTCAAGAATGACCTGGTTGCCGTAACCTCAGAGTCTGAATCAAATGGCTTGATTGCCCTAAAAAATAAGCAGTTCCGGGACTGCCACCTGCAGTGCGAGCTCTTGGGCAATAAGATCGGCCAGCAGACCATCTACCTGCGCACCCAGGGGACTGCGACCAAGAAAAAGGACTATACGGACTACCTGGCGGTGTCCGTTGAAAACAACGTCTTGTATGTCCGCCAGAAGACGGCTGGACACGTCAGGACCTTGGTCAAGCAGGACATGTTCAAGCTCCATGATGACCATCCGGTTTCAATTCCCCAGGACAAGCAGGCTGCCCTGACGGCTGAGCTGAAAGTCCGGGCAAAATTTGCCAGAAACAATACCACTGCGGGCCTTTACCGGCTCAAAGCTGCTAAAGCAGCCCGCAAGAAGCCAAAGACGGTCAAGCAGGGGGCTAAAGAGTACGTGCCGGCCATCCAGATTCAGGATCCAGGCGACGTGAAGCTGGACCTGACCGTGGCCGGCGACCGGCTGGACTTGAAAGTCGATGGCATCCGCGTGGCCAAGCAGGTCAAATTGGCCGGCCAGCCAGCGGGCGGCTTGGCTCTAGAGAGCATTTTTGGCGGCTTCGGGGCCAGTCAGCGCAATATTGCCGATGACGTTTACGATGGCGTCTTCAAGAACCTGGTCGTCACTTCGCCGGATGATCAGCGGACCTACTATGATGAGCGCTTGCATGGCTGGGACTTGTTCAAGGACAAGTGGAGCAAATTCTGGAACGCGGTCATCAATTGGTTTATTGTCAATTTGTAGGAGGCAAAGATGAATCACCCACTCAAAAGCTTGGCTCTAGTCGTTTGTCTCGCCTTGCTTAGCGGGGGATGCGAGCAAAGGGCAGAGCAGGACAAGCCGCGCCAAAAAACGGACTTAAGTCAGGACCAGCAGATCAGTGCCTTGCTCAAGGGAAAGCGCCAGCTGTACCTGTGGTCAGTCTACTGGGACAATGAGTCCAGTCTGACCAGCGTCTATCAGCACGCGGGAAAGATTGCCGCGTTAGGCGATTTTGCGGCGAGCTACACGAAAAAGAACCGGCTCTTTTTGCCAGCTGCCAGCCAGGAATTGGCGAAAAGAGTCCGCCAATCTTCGGTGGCTAAGCTGCCTGTCTATTTGACTGTGGTCAATGACCGGCCAAACGATCTAAAAAGCCTGGAGCTTCTGCAAAGCCTGCTAGAAACGCCAGAGTCTAGAAAGCAGGCCGTGCAGGAAATCGTTTCGCTGGCCAAAAGCCAGCATTTTTCCGGAGTTGAGCTGGATTTTGAAAAAATCCGCGGCGACTTGTCCTTGTGGCGGAAATTTATTTCCTTTGAGGAGGAGCTGCAGACGCGATGCCAAAAAGGCGGCTTGCAGCTGCGGGTAGTCTTGGAGAGCTCAACGCCCAAGACAGTCAAGCTTCCAAAAGGACCAGACTATGTCGTGATGTGCTACAACCTGCACTATAGCGGAACCAAGCCTGGCCCAAAGGCTGACAAGGCATTCTTGAAGCAGGTGGCCAGAAAATTCAAGCAGCTGCCTAACGTCTCCTACGCTTTGGCCAATGGCGGCTTTGACTTTAAGGGCAAGAGCGCGGCGGCTTTAACAAGCAGCCAGGTCGCGGCCCTGCTTGACCAGAAGAAAGTCATTCCCAAGCGGGATGCCGAAAGTGGGGCAATGCACTTTAAGTATGGCCTGCATGAAGTGTGGTATGCCGATAGTACGACCTTGGCTGAATGGGCCAAGACGCTGGATCAGGTTTCCGGCCGCCAAGTTGCGATCAGCCTCTGGCGGATTGAATAAGCAGACAGCAAGCCAAAACGAAAAAATAAAAGCAAGAAACCGTTAAGTTCAGCACATGTTGACTTAACGGTTTTCGCTTTCTGTCAGGAAAGAAGTCTAAAAAAAGCAAATAAACAAAAAATTTGTAAAAAGTTTTTGCTGAAAAAAGAGCAGAACGCGAACTATTGAAGCAGTCTGTAGGTGGTAAGCGGAAATTAGCGGGCAGATAATCCGGAGCGAAAAATCTAATTTGTTACAACACGTCCCCGTGTTCACCATGTAAAACGAATGAAAAAGTAAATTTGACGAACCAATTAAAAGAAGGTAAAGTATTATTCGTTCGCGAGGGAAAACCGAAGCGCTTTTCTAAGGAAACAAAATCTAAAAAAGATGTTGACAAGGATTCATCATCTTGCTAAGATATAAAGCGTTGCGTCGCCGAGAGGCAAGCAACAAGTTGGTACTTTGAAAACTGAACAAAGTTTCGCAGTGTGCGGGTTCAAGTTTACTTGAATCCAAACAAATAAGCGAAGTCAATTCGCAAGCAATAATCTGGAGCAGATTAAAAAGAGCTCATTTTCAAAATGAGAGTTTGATCCTGGCTCAGGACGAACGCTGGCGGCGTGCCTAATACATGCAAGTCGAGCGAGCTGAATTCAAGGATCCCTTCGGGGTGACTTGTTGGACGCGAGCGGCGGATGGGTGAGTAACACGTGGGCAACCTGCCCTAAAGACTGGGATACCACTTGGAAACAGGTGCTAATACCGGATAACAACGACTTTCACATGAAAGACGCTTGAAAGGCGGCTTTAAGCTGTCACTTTAGGATGGGCCCGCGGTGCATTAGCTAGTTGGTGGGGTAACGGCCTACCAAGGCAATGATGCATAGCCGAGTTGAGAGACTGATCGGCCACATTGGGACTGAGACACGGCCCAAACTCCTACGGGAGGCAGCAGTAGGGAATCTTCCACAATGGACGCAAGTCTGATGGAGCA
>NZ_VUMX01000013.1:0-68526 GCF_009695985.1 Lactobacillus porci | reverse complement strand
CGATTACTACAACAACGTAAGAATCAAAACAGGACGAAAAAACATGACCCCGATTGAATATCGGAATCATGTTCTAACAACCTTAACGGCGTAATACTAATATGTCCCAATTTTGGGGGTCACATCACAGAGCAATGCCAGCCTGGTGGATTTGAAGACCAGGTCCGGCCAAAAGATCAGCCAGTTCGCGGCCAGCTGCCTGAAGCTGGCGGCTTGCGGGGCAGTTTCGCAAAACCAGTCCCAAGTCAAGACGCTAAAGCAGGTGGTCAATTCCCTGCAGACGGTGATGATCGTGCTCAGCCTCTTGTCAGTCATGCTGGCGGTCGTCATCTTGTACAACCTGACCAATATCAACGTCGCTGAACGGATCCGGGAATTGTCGACCATCAAGGTCTTGGGCTTCCACAACCACGAGGTGACGATGTACATCTACCGGGAAACGATCGCATTGTCTCTGGCCGGCATCATCGCGGGAATTATCCTGGGCAAGGGAATGCACCGCTTGATCTTGCAGGTCATTGGCTCAAGCCAGATTATGTTCAACCCGCGGGTGGATCTCTTTGTCTACCTGGCCCCAATTGGGGCGATCATCCTGATCCTTTGCCTGCTCTGTCTCTGGGTCGACCGGACTTTGCAGAAGGTGGACATGCTTGAGGCCCTGAAGTCGGTTGACTAGGCAAGAACTTTACATTGATTTAATCTGAAGCTTCCTTTGCATTTAACGTGCAAGTCTTAACATAAGAAATGCAATAGGAGGCGGGAAAAATGACGCAAATCAAATTACAAAAGCCTAAAAATCCGGATCTGGTCTACTGGACCATTATCATTGCCATTTTTGCCGGGATGATTCTGACTGCCTGGCTGGGCTTGCACTCTTAAAAGAAAAAATATTCTAACTATTTCTTAATTTAGCCTTGACGTCAGCTGATTTTGCACTAGAATATTAAACATACAGCTGAAGATGACTTAACTTTGAGAAGGAAAGTAGCTTGGCGAAGGGCCTGCAGAGAGTTCCCGGCTGGTGCGAGGGAATGGCCTGACACAAGTGAAGATCACCTTTGAGTTGAAGCCGCGAGCTTGAGCGGCTTCAGGGACCGCCCTTTACAGCGGCAGCGTATCGCGGGAGCTTGTCCCGCCGCACGCGCAGGCTGGAATTTTTCCAGCGAAGATAGGTGGTACCGCGTTAATGACGCCCTATTGGATCAGTCGATCCAATGGGGCGTTTTTTCTTTTCAGTTAAGGAAGAACGGCTGCAGCTGCGTGAGCAGAATCAGTCTTTTGTAGCAAGAATTTAGTGTGTATGTGATTTAAGGAAAAAGAAAAAGACTTAGCTGGCTTTTGCCTGAAAAAATATCTCTGTCAACCGTTTTGCAACAAATCATGTTGATTGTCCATAATATCTTACCAATCTATTTATCTTTTATGCTTTATTTTAATATTCTAATTTTCATTTCAAATCATTAAGCTTTTACTTTAAACTTTGTGTCCTTTTATAAAACTCTTAATCAACTAATTTCGAAACAGATGTCAAGCATCAGTCAATCAATCAACTCCATAATTCAAAAATGCAGCCGCGCCGCGGCTGCATTTCTTGTTTAATATGCTTTAAATTCTTTTGCTCCTATATTTCCTGCCATAAGCCGCTGACGAAGTAGGTCAGGGCAGCCCAAGTGATCAGGGGCAGGTAGTGGCCAGTCTCATCCCGTCCGGCTTTAAGCAAGTCCATGGCTGCTTTTCGGTCGACCAGGCGGAAGTCGCCAAAGACTTCCGTCCCTTCAGCCCCCTTGTGGTTAAGTGAGGACAGGTCATCCAGGTGGATGATGGCTTTGACTAGGGCGTTGCTTTCGTCGCTGAAGCCAGGGGTCGTGAAGACGCAAGGACTGATGACCTCAACCGTGTCCTTGCTCGTAACCGTAATGCCGGTTTCTTCTTTGATTTCGCGGATCATCGCGCGTTTGACCGGGTCTGGTCCCTGAAAGTCGGCGGGATCGATTAGGCCAGCTGGGACGCCCAGCATGTATGAGCCAGTTGGGTAGCGGAATTCGTAAAAAAGCAGCAGTTTGGGTGCTTCATTGGGCAATTCAATGATCACGAAGGCGCTGGCCGCGTCCGGCGGGGCCGTGGTCAGTTCTGCAGCCGGCTTGTAGGCAAAGAGTTCTTCCGGCCCGCGCCGTGAAGCGTCATAGTAGTGGGTGCCGTCTTGGTATTCCAGATCGTAGAGCTTGATAAACTTGGTATCGGCCAGCAGGCGGCTTTTGTCGCGGTTGATTTGTGGTTCCATAATTTCCCTCCTAGTTAATAAGTTAATTGTAGCGCAGGATGGCCGCCCATAGTCTGCCAAATTAAAGTTCGGTTACAGTCTTTCTACTTGCCTTGACCGGTCAAAATTTGGATGATAGCTTAAACTTGTGCGATGAAAATTATAATATAAGAAAAACTAATTCAGGAACGGATGTGAAGCATGAGCAAAGGAATTAAGAAGGCAATTAAAATCGCGGCTGCTAGCCTGGCTTGGCTGACTTTGGCTGGCTGCACCGCCAAGCAGGAGCCAAAGAGCTCAAGTTCAAAGAGCAGCAAGGCAAGCAAGCGGCAGGTAAGCGATAATTCAGCCATGGGCAGACTGAGTCAGGGACGGAAGCTTTTCTACTGGACGGTCTACTGGGACGTAAACGGACCAATCAAGACGATTGAGCAGCACGCAGCCAGCGTTGACGGGGTTGGCGATTTTGCCGCGATTTACGACGAGAACAAGAATGACCAGCTCTTTTTGACTGACGGAGCCAAGAAGCTGCTCAAGCAGCTGCGGGCAAATTCCGCCACGAAGCAGACGCCGGTCTACATGACCGTGGTCAACGACACGCGGACTGAGGACAAGTCAACCGATCTGGTATCCGCCCTTTTGTCCAGCAAGGCCCAGGCCAAGCAGCAAGCCAAGGAGATCGTGGCCTTGACCAAGAAGCATCAGTTTGACGGCGTGGAAATGGATTATGAGCAGATCCGCGATGATACTGGCCTGTGGAAGAAGTTTGCCGTGTTTGAAAAAGAACTGTGGTCGCTTTGCCAGAAAGAGCAGCTCAAGCTGCGGGTCGTCCTTGAGCCGTCAACGCCAGTCAAGAAGATCAGCCTGGTCAAAGGGCCAGAATACGTGGTCATGTGCTACAACCTGTATGGCTTTGGCTCAGCTCCCGGCCCAAAGGCCAATCGGAAGTTCCTGGTCAAGACAGCCAAGAGCTTTGAAAGCCTGGGCAAGGTGTCATATGCCTTGTCAAACGGCGGCTTTGACTTTGGCACAGCGGACGGCACCGACGTAACGTCATTGACGACCAGTGACGTCAAAAAGCTGATCAAGCGAAAAAAGGCCAAGCCCGTCAGGGACAAAGCCAGCGGGGCCATGCACTTCAGCTACGGCAGCCATGAAGTCTGGTATGCCGACGACCAGACCCTGCAAATTTGGGCCAAGACCCTGGACGAGTCTGCTGGCCGCAAGGTCGATCTCAGCATTTGGCGGATGGAATAGCTTTTTTCAAATTCGTGAGCAGATTCTTTGGCAAGTGGGGCAGAATCAGCTAAACTAAGATAGGTTACAAAAAGTAAGTAAAAATAGCCGCTCGCGGCTGCTAGAAAGCGTGAAATTAAATGGAAATAATGTACTGGTCTGATATTGCCTGCCCCTTCTGCTATATCGGGGCCAACCGGATGAAGCAGGCACTTGCCGAAGTTGGGATTGCGGATGAGACGCCAATGGAATTTCTGGCCTATGAGCTGGACCCAGAAGCCCCAAAGACGACCTCAGAAAAAGGGGAAAAGGCCTTGGGCCAACGCGCCCGTGCGATTGAAGACATGGCTCGCGGGGATGGACTGGCAATCAACCTGTCTCAGGTCAAGCATGTCTCAACGATGGATGCCCACCGCCTGATCAAGCTGGCTAAGGACAAGTATGGGCAAGCCGCCGCCAATCGCCTGGTCAATGACTTTTACAAGCTCTATTTTGTCAAAGGTGCTGAAATCGCGGATCATGACGTCCTGAAGGAGGCAGCCGCCGCGTCTGGTCTTGACCCAGCAGCCGTTGAGGCAGTCTTGAATTCTGACGCTTATGAACAAGAAGTGCGCAACGATGAAGCAGCTGCCATGCAATCCGGCGTTTCCGGCGTACCGTTTTTTGTGATCAACGGCAAGTACGCCATCAATGGCGCTCAGCCAAAAGAACTGCTCGTCAGCGCCTTGCGGCAGGTCTTGGCTATGGAAGGAGCAAATGATGACTAAGCAAAAGGAAGAAAACAAGCAAAGGCAAGCAGTCTTTCAAAATTTGCCTGGCTTAGGCGAAGCTTGCGGCATGGCTTGCGGGCCTGATGGCTGTAGCCTGGCCGACCACCAGAAAATGCTGGCTGCCAAAAAGCATGAAAAAACCGATAAAGGCTAATGCAAAAAAGCAGCCGTCTCAACACATGAGACGGCCGCCTTTTTATTTTGCCTGCTTTTGCAGGTAGGCGCGCAGCAGCTTCAGGCCGCCAACTGGCGTGCAAAAGCGAGAGTCCTGGCTAATCGCCTTGTCCCAGACCTCATCCAGGTCAAACCAGCGAACGGCGGAAACTTCTTCTTTTTGCAGGTGCAGGTCTTGGATGTTTACTGGCTTTTGGTAGACATGGACAAAGGAGACCTCATTGTTCTTGAAGACGGCGCCGTGAAAGACTTTCGTGTAGCAGTTGTGAAAGGTGCCAACAAAAACGAAGTCCGCGGGCTTGGCGTGGATGCCCAGCTCTTCGCCCAATTCTCTGATGATCGTGTCCAGTGGCGCATCCCCGGCATCGATGTGGCCTGCGGAAGAGGTGTCATAGCAACCAGGATAAGAATCCTTGGTCAGGGTCCGCTTTTGCAGCAGGACTTGCCACTTGCCAGCGGTCCTTTTCACGATCCAGACGGACGCGCAGCGGTGCCAGGCGCCGATCCGGTGGGCTTCATTTCGTTCAATCGTTTTGCCGACGGGGATGCCGGCTTGGTCAACTATGTCCAGAATTTCCATCTTATGCCTCCAATTGCTCACTAGTTTAGCACCATCTGCTGAAAAAGCCTAATTTTCAACTGCCGCGTGAAACAAAAGCCGGCAGTTAACCGGATACATCAGCAGCGCAAATAATGGCTAAATATCAAGCTTTCTGCCAGGCTGACCAGCTTGTTGACAATTTGTGCACCAAGGCTGCGTTTTTTTGAAAAAATGATTTAAAGCTAGAGAAGACAAGGAGTTTGGCAGGCTGAAAAGGCGACTTTCGTCAATCTGCCAACTTGTGGAACATGAATTGGCCAAAAGACAAAAGTTGCGATCTGTTTAAAATGCTCTGGAAAAGGCCATGCTGCTTAATTCATTTGCTATAATCTACTTTGAAGACAGGACTGATTGTGCTGGCTTTAGGCAAGAATGATCGTTTATTGTTTGTGCTGGTTATTTTATCTTTCTTTTTTCGTTTTTTCGCGAAAATTATTGTAATTTAACTTATGGAGGTAAACGTCATGTTTTATCACAAGAGAAATGAACGGGTTTTGTGGAGAAGCTCCATTGGTAACGACAAAGTCATTACTATTTCCAAAAAATTGCCTAGAGATGGATCAGAACCGGTCCACCATCACCACCATCTTAAGCTCGAGTGCCTCTTGGCATTAGGGGCGGCAGCGCTGTTGATCCACCATCTGAAAGAGTAGTCCTGCTTCAAGCCAAAAGACCTGCCGGCATTGCCGGCAGGCCTTTTTTGCATATTCATTGTTAGTAGACCAGTAATCCGATGCCCAGGAAGAGCAGACAGACGAAGAACTCGAGCAGCAGCAGCTTCCAGACGAACTTCCACCATTTGTCAAAGCCGATGTTGACCATGGCCAGGGACATCAAGATCAGGCCAACCGGGGCAATCAGGCTGATATAGCCCTGGCCCCAGTTGTAGGCATCAATGACGCTGGCGCGGTCAATGCCCACGACGTTGGCCAAAGGGGCCATGATTGGCATGGACAGGACGGCCAGGCCGGAAGAAGACTGGATGAAGAAGCCTAAGACGATGTAGATCAGGAAGAGGACCCAGACAAAGGCCAGCTTGTTCATCCCCGTAATCTGCTTGCTGAAGAAGTACATGATCGTGTCGCTGGTGTGGCTTTCATCCATGACGATGGAAACCGCTCTGGCCAAGCCAACGGTCAGGGCTACGCCAAGCAGGTCAGCCGCACCGCTGACGAAGCTGGCCATAAACTTGTGCTCAGACAAGCCAGAGACGACGAACAGCAAGTAGGAGACGGCCAGGAAGACGACGGCAATTTCCGTAAAATACCAGCCCTTGCTCTGCACGCCCCAGATCATGACCAGGAAGCCGGCCACGAAGGTGAGCAGGGTCAGCTTTTGACGCAGGGTGAACCTGCTCTTTTGTTTGCCGTTGTCAAAGGCTAGGTATTTTTGCTTGTTTTCTTCATATTGGTCATAGACCAATGACTTGGCAGGATCCTTGCGAACTTTTTCAGCATAGATGATGGTGTAGATCATGCCGACGAGAACGGTGACCAGCAGCATGCCGATTCTTAGCGGCAGGGCTCTGGCGAAGTTGACCCCAGCAGTGTTGGAGGCAATCACCGTTGAGAAGGGGTTGATCGTCGATGCCAGCGTCCCCAGGCTGGTGCCTAAGAAGATGGTGGCAACCACGGTCATCGTATCGTAGCCCGCGGCCAAGAAGACTGGAATCAGCATGGGGTAGAAGGCCATCGTTTCTTCAGCCAGACCAAAAGTCGTCCCGCCTAAGGCAATCAAGCCCATCACGATGACGATCAACAGCACCTGCTTGCCCTTAATGTGCTCAGACAAGGCTTGCATCCCTGAATTGATGGCCCCGTTGGCGTAAACCACCCCGATGATCCCGCCCAAGATCAGGATAAAGGTAATTATGTCGATTGAATCAGCAATCCCGTTGACCTGCGCGGTCAAAAACTGCTTGACGGCGCCCCAGAGGCTTGGCTTCTTGACTTTGATCCGCCTGTAGGAATCCGGGATAGCAACCGGTTTGTAGATGGTCCCGTCGACCAGCTTGCCAGCATCGATCTTGACTTTGTACTTGTCCAAGGTCTGCTGGCTGGCCGGCTCATGGGTGACCTTGCCAGTCGGCGAGGTGATCGCGAAGTCCTTGCTGGATGAGTCGTAGGCCACGGTCGCGTAGTTGCCGGCTGGGATGAAGAAGGTCAGTATCTGGACCAGGACCAAGACGATGATGATCACGGAATAGGCGGTCGGAAATTCATGTTTTTTCTTTTTTACTTGTTGCTTAACAGTACTCATGATTTTCACTCCCTTAACATTCATTTGCATCACAATTGCTCTACCTGTATTGTAGGAGCAAATCCGCCAATAAAGCAAGCGCTTTCATCAAAGTCTAAGGCTAGTTTACTAAAAAACTCACTTTGCATTAAAAAAAGCCCTGCAGTCAAGGGATGACTGCAGGGCAGGGTAACTGATATAGATTATTTTGATAGGTTTTAATTAAAATCAGCAGCAAAGATAAAACTGTTGGAGCTTATCGATCTTCAGCCTGCTCTAAGGACAGGAAGGGCGGATCGATTCCCAGCATCTGGGAAAGGGAGTAGACTCGGGGCGGGAGGACGCCGATTTTTTCAACCAGATCCGGCTGGGCAAACAGGTCGCTGACCGCGCCGGAGAATATCAGGCGGCCATGGTTCATGACGTTGACCCGCTCGCACTGGCTGGCCAGCCAGTCCATGTCGTGGGTGATCACGATCAATTGCCGGCCGCGGGCTTCCAGCTGCTTGAAAATCCTTGTGACCCGCTGGCGGCTTGGATAGTCCAGGGACATCATTGGCTCATCAAAGAGGTAGATTTCCGGATCGATTGCCAGGACGGTCGCGATGGTCAAGAGCTTCTTTTCAGACAAGGACAGGTCGTAGGGATTCTTTTCCTGGCTGCCTTCCAGGCCAACCGCTTTTAAGGCTTGATCGGTCTGGTCTTTGATTGCTGCTTCAGGCAGGCCCAGCTTTTTCAGGCCCCAGGCCACTTCTTTGGCAACGGTCGCGTTGAAGATCTGGTCATTGGGGTCCTGGAAGGTGTAGCCAACCTTCTTGATCCGGTCTTGGGCAAGATACTGCCCCAAATCCTCGCCGTCTACGGTGACTTGGCCTTCTTGCAGGTCTAAGAGCCCGCTCAGCAGCTTGAGCAGGGTGGACTTGCCGGCCCCGTTTTGGCCAATGAAGGCCGTGAGTCTGTCGGCCAGAACCAGGTGGTCCAGCTTTAGGTCAAAGCCGGCTTCGGGATAGGCAAAGCCCAGCTTGTTGATTTCAATCGTCATTTTCCAGCTGCCTCCTTCAATTCACTGGCAGTTACGGGGTATGAGCCGTCTGGACGCTTAATTTTCAGGCGTTTGGCCAGCTCCAGGGAAGTTGGCTTGGCAACCAGGGGGTCATCCTTCAGCTGGTTGAAGACGGCTTGCGGGGTCCCGGAAGCAGCCAGCCGGCCTGCTTCCAGCACCCAGATCTGGTCGCAGACCTCGGCCAGGTCGTCGACTTCGCCTGAAGCGATGAAGACGGTCTGGTCCTTTTGCTGCTTGAGCCAGGAGAAGAAATGCTGGCGGCCAACCGGGTCCATTTGGCTGGTTGGATCGTCCAGGAGCAAAAATTGCGGGTTAAGTGCCAGGGCACTGGCAATGGCCAGGCGCTGCATCTGACCGCCGGAGAGGGCCGTGGGAGCTTGCTCCAAGTAGTCTTCCAGATCAAACTGGCTGGCCACGGCGGCGACCCGGTCTTGAATGGTGAGGGGGTCCAAGCCGCGGTTGACCAGGGCAAAGGCGAGCTCGTCATAGACTGAGTCCGCCAAGCCGCTGAGCTGGCTGGCGCTGTCTTGCAAGACAACCCCCGTGGTCTTCCTGAGTTCTGGAGCCAGGTCGCGATAGTCATTGTCCCCCAGGGTCACTTTCCCCTTGATCTTGGCGGGAATGATCTTGGGAATGATTCCGGCAAAAAGGTTGAGCAAGGTTGACCGGCCACCCTTGCTGGGGCCAACCAGGCCGATTTTTGCCCCTACTGGGGCAAAAACCGTAATCTCCTTTAACACCCAGTCTTCAAAGCCCAAATACTGGACTGACAGATTCTTTAAGGCTATTTGACGAGAAGCCATGCTTTTCCTCCAATCAAGAACAGGCAGATTAAGGACAAGGCCAAGTGGGTCTTATGGCCCAGCCAGTATTCTTGCTTAAGCTCCGGCTTGCGGCGCTCCGGGCTGTCGTAGCCGCGCAGCTGCAGGGAAATGGACCGGTTGATGGCCATCTGGAAGGTCTTGATGATCAAGGGCACCAGCACGGGCACGATCATCTCCACTCTGGACCAGACTGACTTGGCGGGCACGATTCCCCGCGCTCTTTGGGCCAGCTGGATCTTCTGCAGGTTCTGCTTCATTTCCGGCAGGATGTAGCAGACCGACATCAAGACGTAGACCTGCTTGTAAGAGAGACCGGCTGCTTCCAGATACTTGGCGTTTTCGGAAATAGTGGTCGTTTCAATAAAGAAGCAGGTGGAAAAAATAATGACCAGAATCCGGCAGCCCAGAAGCAGGGCGTGGGTCAGGCCTTCCTGGTAGAAGAGCAGGATGCCGGCCTTCAAAGCCAGGGTGTGGTTGCCTGGCCAGAAGAGCCCCTGGATCAAGAGCATGGTCATGATCAAGAAAAGACTGAAGGCAGTCATTGCCCACAGTCCCTTCGTCTTGCGTGAAAACATGATCAAAAGCGCCGTGGCTGCCAGAAGCGGCAGCTCCAATAGCGGCTGGCTGATCACGAAGCTGGCCAAAGTGAAGCCAGCAATCAATAAAAGCTTGCTGATGGGGTCGACTTTGGCATACCACTTGCTTTGGTCGATCGCGGCTTGTCCAATCATTAGTTTTCGTTCCCCTTAAAGAAGTAGATCATCCGCTTTGGCATCTGCTTGTAGATCAAGAAGGCCAGGTAGGCAACTACGACCTTGTCCAGCAGGTCCAAGACGAATTCGTCAACGAATGATGCGATCCAAATGCTGACGTGCTTGGCAACCATGCTGGCAAACAAGGCATCCCCCCAGGCAATCCCGGTTTGCCCGCCCCAGAAGATGACGTTGAGCGGGGTTGAGATGATGGCTGAGACCAAGGCAATGATGATGGCCGCCGGCAAAACCTTCTTGGCGCTGGCAAACCAGCCGCGGGCATGCAGAATCCCCACGGCAATGCCGATGCCAATGCTGGTCAGGGCGTAGACGGTTGAAATTGGCGACAAGGTCAGTCCGTAGATAATGTTGTTGATGAAGCCGCTGATGGCGCCGGCAATTGGGCCGGCCAGCATGCTGGCCAGGAAAGTCCCCAAAGACCCCAGCCAAAGGGGCAGCTTCAAGCCTTCGGCAAAGGCCTTGGCCACGTAGTTGATCCCGACGGCCGCGGGAATCAGGGTCACCGTGGCGGCAGACAGCTTAAACTTCCAGACATTTTGCAAACTATTCTTCTCCATGATTGATAATTCTCCTTAGATTTCGCTAGTTAAAAGTAAAGGTAACCTTTACTTTTATATGGACGAATTACGTTGATTCTAGCACTGAAAGGGGACGGGGACAAGTGATTTTTTGCACGAAAAACCGAAAAATTTCCTGGTCTCCTCTAACTTTCGGCAGGCGAAAAAAGGAAAACAATCGCTGGCAGATCAAGTTAAAGTATCCGCTACCTTAACCGAAAAAGCAGAATAATCTTTTCACAAAGTACTTAGAGTTAGTTGCAATTTGCAGGTACAACTTTTCTGACTAAAACGGCTATTGCACTGGCTGTTTGCGGGTGATATTTTTGAGATGAACAAAATTAATATGCTGATTAAGCAGAAAAAATTATCTTTTGGCAAAGCAAACGAAAGGAAAAGTGAGTGGAATGGCAGAAGACGTGAAGCGCGATCCGGCCAAGGTCAGCTCTTACTTTATCGCCCAGTGGCCCGCTTTAGCGGTCGTCACCGTCTCCGGCATCATCTACAATGTCGGCATGGCGGCCGGACCTTGGTTTGAAGGCCAGCTGGCCCAGTGCCTGGTCAATATCCTGCAGCAAAAGGCCCGGCCTAGTGCCATGGTCAAATTGAGTCTTGGCTACGTGCTGGCCATCTTCATCGTGCAGTTCATGCGCTATTTGAAGCGGCTTTACGTTCGCAAGTTTGCCAACCAGACGATCCTGTCCATGCGCAGCAGCCTGTACCAGACCCTGCTGACCAAGACCAGCCTGGACGACATCGGGACCATCATGACCAAGGCCATTTCTGACGCGGACGACTGCGCGGAGGGGATGCGGAAGTTTACGACGGAAATTTTTGACACGGGCGTGGTGATGATCGTCTACATCGTGATGCTGATGTGCTATGACTGGCGCTTATCCTTGATTGCCCTGCTTTTTCCGCCTTTGGCCTATGTCTTGGCCGGACAGCTGAAGAAAGTGGTCACGGGCGCCGTCGCCAAGGCTAAAGAGGCGGCTGGCGACTTGAATGCCGCAACCTTGGACCGGGCCGGCAACAGCCTGACCTACCGGATCTATGGGGTGGAAAGAATTCGCGACGGCATTTACGAAAAGTTTCTGCAAAACTATGAAAAGCGCCAGATCAAGGCCGGGGTCTTGATGAGCGCGGCTGAGCCGATCTACTACATCATCTCGTCCATTAGCGTCATCTTTATTATCTGGCTGGGCGGGCGCAACGTCTGCGGCTTGGGCTGGCAGAGCTGGAACATCGCGGCTTTTTCCACTTATTTGGCCTGCTTTGGCAAGCTTTCCGTGAAGTCTTCCCACGCCGCCAACCTCTTTAATGCCGTGCAGAAGGCGGAAGTCTCCTGGAAGCGGATCAAGCCGCTCTTAACAAACGACGTGCCGGCAAGAAAGCAGCTGGCCCCATTTGGCCCAGTCAAAGTCAAGCAGCTGACTTTCAGCTGGAAGGACGACCAGCCCTTGCTGGAAAATATTTCCCTGACGGCCAAGCCAGGCGAGATTGTTGGGGTTACCGGTCCAGTTGCCTGCGGCAAGTCGACCTTTGGCCAGGCCTTTTTGGGCCAGCTGCCATATTCGGGGACGATCGAGCTGAATGGGCAAGACTTGCGCCAGCTCCAGCAGGCCGGCTATTTGACCACGGCCTACCTGGGCCATGATCCCCAGCTCTTGGCCGCATCAATCAAGGACAACATCGCCTTAGGGCAGGAAAAAGCGGTTTCCGCCGTCTTAAGCGACGCCGATTTAGTCCAGGACTTGGAGCAGATGCCGGATAAAGCGGCAACCCAAGTCGGGGAAGGTGGGACCAGGCTGTCGGGCGGGCAGGCCGCGCGGGTTGCCCTGGCCCGTGCCCTCTACCATGAGCGGCCGATCTTGATCTTGGACGATCCCTTTGCCAGCGTTGACCAGAAGACGGAAATGAAGATCTTGCAGAATCTGCGCCAGCACTACCATGACCGGGTCATCTTCTTGATCTCGCACCGGCTTGAATTCTTCGCCAGCCTGGACCAAATACTGTACATTGACGGCAAAAAGACGGCTTGCGGCAAGCACGCGGACTTGCTGAAGAAATCGTTGGGCTATGCCAAGCTCTATTGCCGCCAAGTGAAAGGAGGCAGCAGCGATGAAAAATAAGCTCACGCCCTTGAAGATCTTTAACAAAGCCATTGCTCCCCACCGGGCATTGACCACCGCGCTTTTGGCCTTGATCGCGGTCAATGTCGCCGTCTCTTTGCTCCCGCCGCTCATTCTGGGCGTGATCGTCGACCAGCTGACCGGCAAGCACCCGTCAAGGAGCCTGCTGGGTGCTGGCCTGGTCTATTTTGCCGCGCTTTTGGCCAGCAAGCTGCTGGAGGCAGTCCGGGAAAGCATGATCACGGTCTGGGGCGAGAAGGTGACCCACGGGATCCGGACTGAGATGGCGCGAAAGCTCAGCCGCTTGCCGGCAAGCTACTTCAGCCATAATTCCAGCGGGACTTTGGTCTCCCGCTTCGTCAATGACGTCGATACCCTGGAAGACTTGTTTTCATCCGGCATCATCAGCATGATTGCCAACCTGGCTTCGATTATCGGCATTTTGGCGGTCGTCTTTGTCAAAAGCCTGGGGCTGGGCTTGCTCCTGCTTTTGTCGCTGCCCATTTTATGGTGGTTCACCGTGCTGATCCAGCGCGCCTCCTATAATGCGCAGCTTGACAACCGGCAGGCGGTCGCGGCCTGTGACCAGGTATTGCCTGAAACCTTGCGCAGCCTGCTGATGATCCGTCTCTACCAGGCAGAGAAATTCATGCGGGACCACTATCAGAAAATTCTCCGGCAAAGCTTCGCGGCCCTGGAGCGGTCCAACTTCTGCGACGCGGTCTACTCGCCGGTCGTTATTTTCGCGCAGGCGCTCTTGACCGCGGTCATGATGGTCTGCGCCAGTCTTGGCGGGGGCTTTCGCGGCTTCTTTGGCATCAGCGCCGGAACCGCGGTGACGGTGATTGCCTATGTGGGCCAGGTCTTTACGCCCTTGGCCGACATTGGGATGGAAATTCAAAATGTGCAAGCCGCAATGGCTGGGGCCAAGCGGATCGAGGACTTCATGAATGAAGCCGAGCGCCCGGCCAGTCAAAAGCAGGTCCTGGTCCAAACGCCGGCGATTGCCATCAAGGACTTGTCCTTTGCCTATGAGCCAGGTCGGCCGATTTTTGACCATTTCAACCTGACGGTCAATGCTGGCGAAATCGTGACCTTGAAGGGCCGGACGGGTGCTGGCAAGAGCACCTTGTTTAAGCTGATCTTAGGCCTTTATCAGCCGCAAGCCGGGCAGATCAAGATCTTTGGCCAGGACGTGGCTGTCCTGCCAGAAGCGGAAAAGCGCCAGCTCTATGGCTGCGTTGAACAGAATTTCAAGCCAGTCGCGGGCTGCCTGCTGGAGCAGATTAGCCTGGGTGACCCTGGAATTAGCGAGGACCAGGTCTGGCAGGCCCTTGAAACCGTGGGCCTGGCTGAGCGCGTCCGCAAATTGCCGGATGGCCTTGACAGCAGGCTGTCAAACGCCGCGCTCTCCAACGGCCAGCTGCAGCTGCTCTCCATTGCCCGGGCCATCGTCTGCCAGCCTAAGCTGCTTTTGTTTGACGAGATTACGGCCAACATGGACGTCGTGACGGAAGACAAGCTGCTGTCAGCCTTGAAAAGGGCAGCGCGGGGCAATACGCTTTTGTCCATTTCCCACCGGACTGAGCTCTTGCGTGGCGGGAAGATCATCACTATTGGTAAAGACCAATAGCCGATAAATAGCAAATCAGTCATATTATTGGCAAATAATCTGTGAAAATTCCCGTAGTTATATTAAAATAAAAGTTAATGGCTAATTATGCGAGTAAGCGAATGCTAGGCATAATAATTAGCATGATTATTAAGAGTTTGCTAGAACATGATTGAATATAATAAGAATACGCAAGTGCCTGAGCACAATAAAGAAAAAACGACAAATATCGCATTTTATCAATCAGCTGAATTGCTGGAGCGGGCCGCGAAGAACAATCTCAGTGCTGGCTTCGCTATTTCGGGCATGATTGCCGGCATCGGCTTGATTGGGCTGATTGGGATGAACAGCAGCGTGGCGACAAAGGATGTCTTGCCCCAGATTGACAACATGTTCGTTTATGTCCTGCTCTTGCTGGTCAACTGCTTGCATTTGAACGTTTTGCTGATCACCAGGCGCATGAAGAAGCTGACTGCCAAGACTAAGCTGAATATCTGCTACGGCAACTTTCTGGTAAATGCCTTTTTGTCAGGGGTGACGCTTTATAGCACCCAGGTAGGCAGCAGCTATTTCTTTGAACTGGTCTTGATCATGACCGTGATCTCGCTTCTGCCTTACTACCGCTTCGGCAGAGGGATGCTGGTAGTTGCAATCAGCGCCTTGACGACATGGGCGATCATTGACGGCAATCGGTTGCACGTGGCCTGGCAGGATTTCTATGACCTGCTGATCTTTTATGCAATTTGCATCGCCAGCATCTTTTTAAGGCGCTACTGGTTTAAGGAATCGTCGGCTCTTACTGAGCGCCTGCAGCTGGCCAACAGCCGGCTCGCCGTTCGCAGCCGAACTGACGATCTGACCGGCCTGCTCAATCGGACCGCCCTGCGGGAAGACTTTAACGACTACCAGCATGAGCAAGTCGGCATGGCCATGATCGATCTGGATGACTTCAAGCAGTTCAATGACCAGCATGGCCACTCATATGGCGACCGGATTCTGGCGCAGATTGGCCAATATATGCTGGATGAGCTGGATTCCCCGCGCATTTCCTGCTACCGCTATGGCGGCGACGAGTTTTTGGTGATCGGCATTGACATGGATCCGGAAATGTTTAAAGCCAATCTGCGCAAGTTCCAGGAAAATTACGCCTTCATCACTGAAGGGCAAAAGACGCCGGCAACCTTGAGCATTGGCTGCTGCGCCGGCTTCCTGGACTCAAAGCATGACCTGCGTTCTTGCCTGCGTCTTGCCGACAGCTGCCTGTATGATGCCAAGAAACGGGGTAAAAACGCGCTGGTTGCCAAGCGCTACAGTGCCTTCTCGGGCAATATTGACAATCATTAAAAGAATAAGAGGATAAACAAATATGTATGCTTATGCTGCAAAAGATGAAATCAAGATCTACCGCTACTTGTCCATGGACTGCCTTAAAGAAGCAATGGCCAACCTGCGGGCTGACTGCCAGATTATAGTCGAAGCTGAAGGGGTGGTCGGCACGGCTGGCAACTTCGTGACCCGCAACGACAAAGTTTACGATCTGGACTATGCGATCGTGCTTCTTAAGGCGCCAAGCGAGTATGCGGCTAATCCTGATTTGCTGCACCAGCTGATTGAAAAGGAATTTGACGCGGCCTTGGCTGACAAATTTGACAAAGTGCCGGGGATGCCACTGGCTCTGCGCTACGTCCACCATGCCAAAAAGAGCGGCCTGGTCAATTTCCAGCTGGACTTGACGATCGTCAAGCGGGATGAGGGCGATGAAGAGCGCTTATATGAAGCCGATGGCCATTACCGCTGGAGCGAGCCCTTCAACCGCCGCTTCTTGCGCATTCAAGAAGAAACCATCAAGGACTGGGACCAGTGGCAGGACTTGCGGGATGAATACCTGCGCTTGAAGAACGCCTCGCTTGACCAGGAAGGGCAGCAGCTGTCTGTTGACCTTTACCGGCAGGCCGTCGCCAACATTTATGGCTAAAAACTGAAAAATATGCCTGACTTTCAAGAAACTGAAAGCCGGGCTTTTTTCATTGACGGAATGTTTTGAAATTATGAAGCAAGAATGGAATAATAAGAAGCAGGTGAAGTTAAGCGGTTTTGTGAGAGTTATCGATTTTTTAAATGAGGATGAATTTTCGAATATGAAATTAAAGGATCAGATTAAATTAATTGCGACTGACATGGATGGGACCTTGGTCAACGATGCCAAGGAAGTGCCAGCCAGCTTTGACCAGTGGGTCTTGGACCACCCGCAGGTGCAGATGGTAATTGCCAGCGGCCGGCCTTACTACACGAATGAAAAGCTGTTCGGCAAGATTGCCGAACACCTGATTTTTATCGGGGACAACGGCGGCGTCATCTACCAAAACGGCAAGTTCCTGTATGAGCAGGCCTTGACGGCTGATGAAGCCTTGTTTTGCCTTAAGCTCTTTGAGGACAATCCATCAGCTAGTCCAATTCTTTGCGGGGCAAGTCAAGCGATCTGCTACGACCCAAAGGGGGACGAAGAATTGTCCAGGCAGCTTGATACTTACTACATCAAGCGCAGATACGTCAAACAGCTGGAAGCAGAAGTTGCCAGCGACAAGATTATTAAATTCACGGTCTACTTCAAGAACCAGGGGGCAGAAGAGGCCTACCGAAAGCTGCCGCCAATGCCGGAAAACCTGACGGCCGTTTTGGCAGGGGCAGACTGGATTGACATTGTGAATAAGCAGGTCAGCAAGGGGGCGGCCTTGCGGCAGATTGAACGACTCAAGGGACTGAAGCGGGAGGAAACTCTGGCATTCGGCGACTACCTGAATGACTATACTATGCTGCAAGAAGCCGGCCATAGCTATGCAATGGTCAACGGGCACCCCGACTTGAAGGCAATTGCCGACCACATCGCGCCAAGCAACAACGATGAAGGGGTCATGCAGGTCCTGAAAGCAATTTTTGACCAGGATTAAGACAATATTGAACTAGCGCTCATCTAACTTAGATGAGCGTTTTTTCTACTCTAAGTCAAGTGTTATCACCTGCAGCAGCAGCTGTACCAGATGGGGCTGCGCTTTGAAGCCCTCCAAGGCGGGGTGCATGGGCAGAACCGGTCCTTGGCCTTGCTGGCCCGCAATGAGGGAATGAAGCAGGCCGATCTGGCCCGCAATGCCCACGTGCGGCCGTCTTCAGTTTCAGAAGTTCTGGAGCGGCTTGAAAAAAGTGGCCTGATCGAGCGCCGGCGCGATCAAAAGGACCGGCGGGTTCTGCGGGTCTACTTGACGGACAAGGGGCGCGCGCAAAACGAAAGCAACAGTGCCCGCTGGTACCGCTTTGTTGGCCACTTGATGGAGCCTTTGAATGAAGCGGAAAAGGAGAGCTACTTGCAGATCCTGCAGAAGCTACAAAGCCAAGCTGACCTGCTGGAAAGCCGCTTGGAAGCTGATGCTGCCAAAGAGCGGAAGCAGTCAGAGCAAAAGCAGTGAGATGAAAAAACTAGAGCAGAATTAGTGCAAAAGCCATTGCCAAAACTCGCTTTCAAGCACGTAGACTTCAGCTATGCCGAAAAGCAGCCCCTGATTCGAAATGCCATGACTGACCTGCAGCAGAAGCGGACCAGCTTTGTCGTGGCCCACCGCTTGTCTACGATCTGAAACGCTAACAAGATCATCGTATTGAACCATGGTCACATCATTGAGACCGGGAACCACCAAAGTCTGATGGCCAAGAAAGTCTTTTACGCTGATCTTTACAACAGCCAGTTCCTGGGCAATCCAATCTAATTGACATAATAATTGATATGGAAAATAAAAAGATCTGCCTGAGCTGAGCTCAAGCAGATCTTTCATTTTGCCCTTTGACATTTTGAACACACGTTCTGTATAATGATTTTGTCGAGAAATTGCTTTTAAGTGAAAAGACCCTCAGCTTGGCTGAAGGTCCGGAATTACTTGTCTTTCTTGTCTTTTTGCTTCTTTTGCTTGACCCAATAGACGATCCCGAAGGGAACCAGGTTTTCATTGCCAGACAGAATTCGCTTGATGTTTGACCGGTGGCTCCACCAGATCAAGCAGACCAAGAGTCCGGCCATGACGGTTAGGAAGCAGTCATGGTAGAAGAAGCTGGAAATAAAGATCAGCACTACGGAAATCAGGCTCGTGGCTGAGACCATGCTGGTAATGAAGAGCAGGGGGATGAAGTAGCTGGCGCACAGCAGGAAGAAGTGAACGTTGTAGCCCAGCAGGAAGCCCGCGGTCGTCGCCACGGCCTTGCCGCCCTTGAACTTCAAGAAAATTGAGAAGGCATGGCCAAAGATGGCGGCTGCCCCAAAGACCAGGCATAGGTCGTGGCGGCCCAGCTGAAAGATCATCGGCAGGCAGGTCGCCAGGGTGCCTTTGAAGAAATCGACCAGGAAGACGATGGTCCCAGCCTTTGGGCCCAGCACCCGGAAAGTGTTGGTGGTTCCAATATTATGCGAGCCGTAATCCCTGATGTCCTTGTGGTAGAAGATTTTGCCAACCAGCACGCCGGTAGGAAAAGACCCGATCAAATATGCTAAAATTAAAAGCAATGCAAATTTTATTGCAAACATTCATATCAACTCCGTTTAATCTTGTTTTCTATTTTAACAAAGATTAGTATGAATGGATACGCAGTTTGCGATTCGAAAGTTTGGAGGAAAGCTATTTTGCCAAAAAATACCTATGATGATTCTTCAATTCAGATTCTGCACGGGCTTGAGGCCGTAAGAAAGCGGCCCGGCATGTATATTGGCTCCACGGATATCCATGGCCTGAACCAATTGGTCTACGAAATCGTCGACAACTCCGTCGATGAAGCCATGGCCGGCTTCGGCAAGGAGATCAACGTCACCATTCATGAGGACAATTCCGTGACCGTGCAGGACTTTGGCCGGGGGATGCCAACGGGGATGCACGCCTCAGGCCGCCCGACCATTGAGGTCATCTTGACCGTTCTGCACGCGGGGGGCAAGTTCACCGAGCAGAACTACAAGACTTCCGGCGGTCTGCACGGGGTCGGCTCGTCTGTCGTGAATGCCCTCTCCAGCTACATGAAGGTTCATGTGGTCAGAGACGGCAAGGCCTACGAGGAAGAGTTCCACAACGGCGGCCAGCCAATCGGTACCCTGAAGTGCCTGGGGGCGACCAAGGAAAAGACGGGGACGACCATTACTTTCAAGCCGGACCCGATGATTTTTTCTACGACCAAGTACAATTACGAAACCATCCAAGAGCGCATCCGCGAGTCGGCCTTCCTGCTCAAAGGCGTCAAGTTCACCTTGACCGATGAAAGAAAGCCGGAGCATCACGACGTTTTCGACTATGAAGACGGGATCCAGAGCTTCGTTGACTACCTCAACGAAGGCAAGACGGCGATTGGCAAGGTCTTCTACTTTGAAGGCGAGCAAGACGGGATGGAGATCGAGTTTGCCGGCCAGTACAGCGATTCTTACTCAGAAAACTTCGTCTCCTTCGTCAACAATGTCCGCACTGCTGATGGCGGCTCCCACGAAGTTGGGGCCAGAAGTGGCTTTACCCGGGCCTTCAACGATTACGCCAAGAAGCAGGGGCTGCTCGGCA
Source organism: Lactobacillus porci (assembly GCF_009695985.1). Taxonomy (NCBI): domain Bacteria; kingdom Bacillati; phylum Bacillota; class Bacilli; order Lactobacillales; family Lactobacillaceae; genus Lactobacillus; species Lactobacillus porci. Next base: position 48,710 of record NZ_VUMX01000013.1, on the reverse strand, counting down.
AGAAGGACAAGAACCTGGAAGGGTCCGACTACCGGGAAGGCCTGAGCGCGGTCTTGTCCGTCAAGATCCCAGAAGAGATGCTGGAATTTGAAGGGCAGACCAAGGGCAAGCTGGGGACGCCGCAGGCCAGAAGCGCGGTCGACGCGGTCGTGTATGAGAAGATGTCCTACTACCTGATGGAAAACGGTGAATGGGCCCAAGACCTGGTTAAGAAGGCCCAAAGGGCCAGAGATGCCAGAGAAGCGGCCAAGAAAGCCCGGGATGAATCCAGAAACGGCAAGAAGCGCCGCAAGAAGGAAATTCTGTCCGGGAAGCTGACTCCGGCCCAATCCCGCAACCCCAAGAAGAACGAGCTCTTCCTGGTCGAAGGTGACTCCGCCGGCGGCAGCGCCAAGCAAGGGCGCGACCGGCACTTCCAGGCCATCCTGCCTTTGCGGGGCAAGGTCTTGAACACCCAGAGAGCCAAGCTGGCCGACATTTTCAAGAACGAAGAGATCAATACCATGATCCATACCATCGGCGCGGGCGTGGGCACGGAATTCAAGCTGGAAGATTCCAACTACGACAAAGTCATCATCATGACTGACGCGGACGACGACGGGGCCCACATTCAGATCCTGCTTTTGACCTTCTTCTACCGCTACATGCGGCCAATGGTCGAAGCCGGCAAGGTCTACATCGCTCTGCCGCCGCTTTACCGCATCAGCAAGAAGGGCCAGGACCTCTATGCCTGGACCGATGAAGAGCGCGACGAGGATGAAAAGAAGGCCGGCAAGGGCTATGCCCTCCAGCGCTTCAAGGGGCTGGGCGAAATGAATGCCGACCAGCTGTGGGAAACCACGATGAATCCGGAAACGCGGATGCTGATCCGGGTCAGAATCGACGATGCCCAGCTGGCTGAGCGCCGGGTCACCACTTTGATGGGGGACCAGGCCTCAGCCCGCAGAAAGTGGATCGAGGAAAACGTCAAGTTCCGCATGGGCGAGGAAGAATCAATTTTGGACAAGGTAAACGATTAGGAAAGGTGATTTTGCTTTATGCCAGAAACTCACGAAAGAATTCGTGAAATGCCGCTTGAGCAGGTCATGGGCGAACGCTTTGGCCGCTACTCCAAGTACATCATTCAAGAGCGGGCCCTGCCTGACATCAGAGACGGGCTCAAGCCAGTGCAGCGGCGGATTCTGTACGCCATGTACCGTGACGGCAATACTTACGACAAGCCATTCAAGAAGGCGGCCAAGGCCGTCGGTAACATCATGGGTAACTACCACCCCCATGGCGACAGCTCCATCTATGGGGCTCTGGTCTTCTTGTCACAAGACTGGAAGATGCGCGAACCCCTGATTGAAATGCACGGGAACAACGGGTCCATGGACGGGGACAGCCCGGCTGCCATGCGTTATACCGAATCGCGCCTAGCCAAGATTTCCAACGTCTTGCTGGAAGACATCGACAAAGAAACGGTGCCGATGGTGCTCAACTTTGACGACACCGAATATGAGCCGACCGTGCTGCCGGCCCGCTTCCCTAATCTGCTGGTCAATGGCTCGACCGGGATTTCCGCCGGCTATGCTACGGAAATCCCGCCGCACAACCTGAGCGAGGTGCTGGATGCCTCCATCCACCTGCTCAAGCACCCAGACGCCACTCTGGCTGATTTGATGCAGTTCGTGAAGGGCCCGGACTTCCCGACTGGCGGGATCGTCATGGGCACCAAGGGGATCGTGGACGCCTACAGAAGCGGCAAGGGGCGGATTCAGGTCCGCGCCAAGACCAGCATCCAGGAGATTCGCGGCCACCGGGAAGAGATCGTGGTTACGGAGATTCCCTACCTGGTCAACAAGGCCCAGCTGGTCAAGAAGATCGATGAGATCCGCGTGGCCCGGGAGCTTGATGGGATTTCGGAAGTCCGTGACGAAACTGACCGCCACGGCTTGTCGATTGTCATCGAACTGAAGAAGGATGCCGATGCCCAGAACATCCTGAACTACCTGCTCAAGAACACCGACCTGCAGGTTTCCTACAACTTCAACATGGTGGCGATCGACCACATGACTCCTGTACAGGTAGGCCTTAAGCGGATTTTGCAGGCCTACCTGGAACATGAAGAAGAGGTCGTGATCAAGCGGACCAAGTTTGACCTCGGCAAGGCAGAAGGGCGCTTGGAGATCATCAACGGCTTGATCAAGGCCATGAGCATTCTGGACCAGGTCATCAAGACCATCCGTGCTTCCAAGAACAAGGCTGACGCCAAGAAGAACCTGGTCGCGGAATTTGCCTTCAGTCAAAGGCAGGCGGAAGCCATCGTCTCCTTGCAGCTGTACCGTTTGACCAATACTGACGTCGTTGCCCTGCAGAAGGAGAAACAGGAATTGGAAAGCAAGATTGCTGCCTTCAATGAGCTCTTGTCCAACAAGAGTGCCCTGCAAAAGCAGATCATCAAGGAATTGCGGGCAGTCAAGCATGACTTTGGCAATGACCGGCGGACCGAAATCAGCGATGAGACCGCCAAGGTTGAAGTCGATGAGAAGGCCTTGATCGCTGACGAAGACGTCCGGGTGCTGATTTCCCGGGATGGCTACATCAAGCGGTCATCCTTGCGGTCCTTCCAGTCGACTGATTCAGCTGAAAACGGCCTGCCGGAAACTGATGAGGTCGTCTTTGAGCAGACCTTGTCGACTTTGACCAACCTCTACCTGTTCACCAATCACGGCAACTTGATCTACCGGCCAGTGCACGAGCTGGTGGAGACCAAGTGGAAGGATATCGGCCAGCACTTGTCTCAGGAATTGGGACTGGCGCATGACGAGGCGATCATCAAGGTCTTCGCCCTGAAGAGCCTGGACGATGAAAATGCGGTCTTCCTCTTGGCCACTAATGACGGCTTTATCAAGCAGGTTGCCTTGTCCAGCCTGCAGCCGACCCGGACCTACAAGTCTCGGGCCATCATGGCCATGAAGATGAAGACGGCTGATTCCCGGGTCATTGCCGTGGACATGCTGGACAAGCGGGCTGAGTATGAGGCAACCTTGTTTACCAACCAGGCCTTTGCCCTCAAGTATGCCGTCTCCGAGGTGCCAGAAACTGGGGCCAAGGCAGCCGGGGTCAAGTCGATCAACCTGAAGGAGGATGACTTTGTCGTTGGGCTCTTGGTAAATGAGGTCAAGTACGATGGCCTCTACAAGGTCGGAATCATCACCCAAAGAGGGGCCTTCAAGCAGCTTAAGCTGGACCTGATTCCAGTGACCAGCCGGGCCAAGCGGGGCGTTTTGGTCTTGCGGACTTTGAAGCAGCAGCCGCACCGGATTGCCGGCCTGGCCTTCTACGCGCAAAACCATGAGCTGCTGCTGACCACCTCAAGCCTGCGCCAGCAGACGATTCTGACGACGGATCACCCGTTGGGCGACCGGCAGACCAACGGCTCATTCGTGGTCGATGTCAAGACTGATGGGGAGCCGCGCAGCCTGAAGCTGGGCCGGCCGGTTTCCGACCAGCCCCGGGACGTCTCCAGCCTCTTTTAGTGCAAGCAAAAGAAAAAAAGAATTTAGGCAAAAAGATTGAACAAAAGCCGCTTTTTTTAGTAGACTTAAAGAGGATTAAATTTTGAATTAGAGAAGGGACAATTCAAATGGAAAAAGAACTTGTTTTTGGTCACAGAAACCCAGATACTGACGCAATTGGCACCGCCATTGCCTACTCATACTTCCAGAACCAGCACGGCTACAACACTGAAGCCGTAGCCTTGGGCGAAGCAAACGATGAAACTGCCTTTGCCTTGAAGAAGTTTGGCTTTGAAGCACCTCGCGTTGTCAAGACCGTTTCAAACGAAGTCAACGCCATTATGCTGGTTGACCACAACGAACCTCAACAAAGCGTTGAAGACCGCGACAAGGTCAAGGTAACCCACGTGATCGACCACCACCGGATCAGCAACTTCGCGACGATCGACCCATTGTTCTACCGGGCTGAACCAGTTGGCTGCACCTCAACTGTTTTATGGGAAATGTTCCAAGAACAAAACATGGAAATCCCAGCCAATATTGCCGGGATCATGCTGAGTGCCATCATTTCCGACACCTTGCTCTTGAAGTCACCAACCACGACCGACACTGACAAGAAGGCCGTTGAATCACTGGCCAAGATTGCTGGCGTCGACTACCAGGAATACGGTCTGGAACTGCTGAAGGCCGGCACCAACATCGCTGCCAAGAGCGTTGAAGAATTGATCGACCTTGACGCCAAGAGCTTTGAACTGGCAGGTAAGACGGCTCGCATCGCCCAAGTCAACGTCGTTGACGTTCCAGAAGCCCTGGAACGCAAGGAAGGCTTCCTGAAGGCCATGAAGGATGCCTCAGCAAAGAACGGCTACGACTTGTTCATGCTGGTGATCACCAACGTGCTTGACTCTGACTCAGAAGTGCTCTTCGTTGGCGACGACGAAAGCCAAAAGGTCTTTGCCAAGGCCTTCGGCAAGGAACTGAAGGACTCAGAAGCCCACTTGCCAGGCGTCGTATCACGCAAGAAGCAAATCGTGCCACCATTGACCCGTGCTTTTGAAGGCTAAGAAGCCCGATTAACAAGGTGAATTGATAGACTAATTAAGCGCTAGCCTGACGGCTGGCGCTTTTTTACTCCCAACAAAACAAAGCCTATCCGTTACTACAATAATTATTAAAAACAAAAAAGCGCGGCTTCGCCGCGCAATAAAAAACAAAGCAAACAGTCTAGCTCAATTGCAGAAAAAAGCAAGGACTAGACTGTTTAATTACAGCTGTTTCAGCTGCTCATAGTCGTTCTTGAGGCCTGAAGCAAGATAGACCGGGACTTGCACGCGCTCAATGTCAGTCTGCCCATACAAGGCCATCAGCGCTGCCAGCTGGTCTTTCCAAGATTCGATTTCCAGGTACAGCTCTTCTTGGCCATGCTGCAAAAGAAAGTGCAGGAAGCTGTTGGCCACGCCAACGAATTTTCCGCCCAAGGCCAGGCCTTTAAAGACGTCTAACGCGTTTCTGACGCCGCCAGAGACAATCAGCTTGTCAGTCAATGGATGAGCCAGAAGGGCGGCCAGAGCGGTTGGCAGACCTAAGTCATTCAGGTAGGGGATTTGGCTTTGCCGGCGGGAATTTTCAATTTGGGAGAAGTTGGTCCCGCCAGCACCGCCGATGTCGAACCATTCAAAGCCAGCTGCCTGCAGCTGGCGGATGGAGATTGGGTCAAGGCCGGAGCCGACTTCCTTGATCACGATCGGGACGCTGACGGCCTCGCGGATCTCTTTCAGCCGCTCTAGCCAGCGGAAGTCCCGGTCGCCTTCGGGCATGGCAATTTCCTGGGCGACGTTCAAGTGGATCTGCAAGGCGTCCGCCTCCAGCTCCTTCACAATCTCTTTGACGCTTGCGGCTGGGGTCAAAGGGTTGACATTGGCGAAAAGCAGACCATCGGGATTGGCTTCCCGGGCGACGTAGAAGGATTCAAGCTGGCTGGCTTCTTTGGTCAGGATGCTGGCGGAGCCTAAGGCCATGGCCAGCTTGGCCTTGGCCGCGACATAGCCCAAAGACTGGTTGATCTGCTTGGACTTCTCTGATCCGCCAGTCATCGCGTTGATGAAGAAAGGGGCAGACAGCTGCTTGCCAAACCAGTTGACAGCCAGGAGCTCCCGGTCAACGACAGTTTCCGGCAGGGCGGGACGCAGGAGGCGGACCTGGTCAAAAGAATTGGAATTTTCGGCATTAAAAAACATCTGAGTCAAAGCCAGATGTTCTTCTTTTCTTGTTGATCTTTGAGACATCGAAAACCTCTTAGTAAGTTAATTCAGATTGGTGAATGTGAAAGGCCAAGGGCAAGATCTTGTTCTTGAGCCATTCCTTTCTGAGTCGGTCGACATCAGTATTTTCATCGGTGATCACGATCCCGCAGTCGCCGTTGCCGGCACCACTGGTCTTGGCCGCGCCGCCGAACTTGTTGGCAATTTCGATTAGCTCAGTCAAGCGGGGGATTTCGATCGCGATGTTGTTCATCGCGGCAAAGTGCTGCAAAAGACGCCGGTTGACGGAAATCTGGTGCTTAATGAGGTCAATTTTGCCTTCTTCAAAGCCCTTAATCATCTTGAGCACGCACTTGCGTGAATCTTCAAGGAACTTCATGTATTCCGTCTTCAGGACTTGCTTGTTGGCATTGGTCTTGTCAACCAGGCGGGAGGTTGAGGCTGGCTGCTGGCTCCAGCCAATGAGGAGCTCCATGCCTTTAGGCGGAAGCAGGGTTTGGATCTTCAAGCCTGGCCAAGCTTCGCCCACGACGTCTGACAAGGACTTGGAAGCCAGCTGCTCTTTCAGCCAGACCTTGTCGAAAGTCTGGTAGGCAATCCAGCCGCCGTAAACGCTGGCGGCAATATCGCCGGCACTCCCGTTGCCTTGAACTGAGTAGTGGGAAATGGTGGACAGCTTGTAGATCAGATCCTTGCTTGCCTTGACCCCGTAGAAGTGCAGAATGGCCTTGACCGTAGCGACCGTTACTGCCGCTGAGGAGCCTAAGCCGTACTTCTTGCCGTCAGCTGAGTCTAAATCAGAGTTGACGTGCAGGTCGTAGACGCCCATCTTGACCTTTTGTTCCAAGCAGTATCTTTCCGTGAAGGAAATGGCTGAAAGAATGTATTCAAAGGGGTTGTCCCGGTTGTCGATCACCATCTTGGAACCGCGGCGGACCCAGTGAATTGAGTCTTGTGAGTATTGCTTGGAGTGAATCAAACCAGTATCGCCCTTGCTTGGGGTGATGGAAACTTTAACGTATTGGTCAAGCGCGACCAAAATTGCAGGACAATCCTGCTCTAATACGGCGTATTCGCCGGCAATATAAAGTTTGCCTGGTGCTTTTTCAGTAATCAAAAAAACTCTTCCTCTGTTCTATCTTTAATTTAACCTTAATCCTGATACGAAATGCCTGGACCAAAGCCAGCCTCAATAATCTTAACACGTTCAAAAGCCGTCTCAAAATTATTTATGATTTTTTTACAATTTTGCGACTGGCACAGAATCTTAACATTCGGACCCGCGTCAATCGTGTAATAGCATTCTACACCTTTTTCCCGTAAATTGCCGACAAGCTTGATCGCTTTGATCGTATCCGGCTCAAAATAAGTGAAGCCTGGCTGGGCGGTCAAGGTCAGTGAATGCATCTCGCTGGCATTGAGCTCGGCCAAAGAACCCAGCTTGGTGAAGTCGCCTGTCTTGATCGCGTCCTCCATGTCTGCCAGCTCCTGGTCGTTTCTGTCCAGCCAAGTCTGGTAGAAGGGGGAAGTCTTGCTGGCTTCCATGCCTTTAGTGGATGAAATCTTCTTTGGCTGATCATTGAGCTCAACCGCCAGCAATTTTAAATCCATCTTCGGGCTTTCAACAAGCGGGTAAGCAAAAGAATCAGCGTCGCTGCTCCCTTTCTGCCAGACGGCAAAGCCGCCGTAGATTGACCGGGAGGCGGAGCCAGATCCCATCCGGGCCATCCGGGAGAGCTCTTGCCGGTCAACATCCAGCTGGTAGTGGTCGGCAAAAGCCGCCGCCAGGGCCGCGAAAGCGGAACTGGATGAGGCCAGGCCGGCCGCGGTTGGAACGTGGTTGATGGATTCAACGGCCAGAGAGCCGGAGACGCCAAAGCGCTCCTGCATCAGCTTGAGATAGTTGAACACGCGGCTGGCGGCCGGACCCTCTTGCTTGACTCCGTTTAAAGAAAAGGACATCTCGCTGGCGTCAGTCAGCTTGGTTTCACTATAAAAGGCGTCCAAGGTCATGGACAGACTGGACATGAGCGGCAGGCGCAGCTTGGCGTCCTTCTTGCCCCAGTACTTGATCAGGGCGATATTGGTATGCGCGCGGGCAGTTCTACTCATTTGTTCTCCAACTTTCTTTTATTTTTGTCTATTGTTTTATCGTCATCATTTGGTGGTGTATTTTTCTTACAGTCTCTATTTTATAGTACAAATCGGGACAAAAGAAAAAATCTAGAAAAATTTCTAGATTTTTTCTATTTTTAGCTAGATTTCTTCAATCCAGTGGTGGGCGATCAAATCATGGCAGTCAGCCGCGATCTTCCGGGCACTGGCCCCATCCTTGCACAGGGCAATCACGATGCCGCCGAGACCCCCGCCGGAGAGCTTGCAGCCAAGCGCCCCGTCTTTTGCGGCAATTTGGCACATCTGGTCGATTTTTGGGGTCGAAAGGCCAAAAGAAGCCAGAATGGTCTGAGCTTCATTGAAGCAGGTCCCAACGGCGGCTGGATCCTGTTTGACCCAGGCATCTTCAACTTGGTCAGCCAGGCTGCCTAAGCGCTGCATGTCCGCTTTCGCCGCCGGCGATTTTTCCAGAAGCCGGGCGACCATGGTGACGGCTTCCCGGGTATTGCCCAAGTCCCCGGTATCCATAATCAGCAGGATTGCTCCCAGAGTTCCTTCCAGCGCCTGCGGGCCGGCTTGCTTGCTGAAAAAGACCAGGCTTTCGGAATTGACCGTTGCCGCGTCCAGGCCGGAAGCCTTGCCGTGGTTGATGGTTTCGGCATGGTTGGTGATGTCCATGATGTCTTGTTCAGTCAGCTTAAGGCCGAGGAACTGGCTCAAGGCCTTGGTCGTCCCTAAGGCCACGGTGGCGGAAGAACCTAAGCCGCGCTCAATTGGAATTTCGCCGGTGTAGGTCAGCTTGACCGGGATTTCTTTCCCAGCCCGCTTGCATAATTCGCGCACGACGTATTTGAGGCCGTTATAGTCATCTGGGGCCTCAAAAAATGGGCCATGGTAAAGGGCGGTATCCATCCAGGTCGTCCCAGCCGTTTCCTCAACGCTGGTCGTGATATGGAGGGCCTTGATTGGCATTGCCAGGGCATCATAGCCATAAACAACTGAATGTTCGCCAATCAAGATTACTTTGCCATGAGCCGTACAAGAAGTTTGCACTAATTAATCACCTCAATCGATATTTGTCTTCTTCTGTATTTGAACTAGAAAAATTTCCAAAAAACTGTCTTGCTTGCTAAAATTTAATTATTGAGTCATTCGCTGATAAGCAAGGAGTGAAAACCGTGATCAAGATTTTAACCGGACGTCAATACGATCCGCTGCAAGACGAGCTTCTCAGCCGCGCCGCCAAGTGCTACCTGGCCGACCGGCAAAAAGAAACTTTTGTTATCGTTCCAAACCATATCAAGTTTAACACAGAAGTGGCGACGATAGAGAAGGTCGCGCAAATTCAAGGACAGGATGAAACCAGCGTCAAGAATCTGCACGTCCTGTCTTTCTCGCGTCTGGCCTGGTATTTGTTCAAAAAAGCGGACATCAGCCTGCCGGAAAGCCTGGATGACGCGGCTGCGGTCATGATCCTGGAGAAAATCGTCAACCAGGAGCAGGAGAAGCTGCGGCTTTTTCAAAATACCCACGCCAACCAGGGGATGATCAAGCAACTCTACAATACGATCCTGCAAATTCACACCGGCCGTCTGGATTTGGCCAGCCTGCTTGATGACGCGGCCAATCCCGCGGTCGCTGGCGATCTGGACACGGAAACGGCTGACAAGCTGCACGACCTGAACATCATCTATGACCGCTTCTTGGCCACCATTCTCCAGAAGCATTTCGCGACAAAGGATGAGCTGAACATTGAGCTCAACGAAGTTCTGCAAAACAACCCCCAGCTTTTGGCTGGCAGCTCCTTCTTCTTCACGGACTTCAGCCACTTCAGCATTCAGGAAAAGACGACTGTGCAGCTGCTGGCCGTTTACGCGGAGAACCTTACCCTGGCCTTCAAGACAGCTGACGGCAAGATCGCCGGCGGGGTTCTGCCAGGCGACTATGACTATGTCGTGCAAAAGACCATCCGCGACCTGCTGGGCTATTTTAGGGAACACCAGCTGCCTTTTCAAACTGAAGCCGGCAATTTCTTAGGCCACAAAGGGGCAGGCAGTCCCGGCCAGGCCGACTTGAACCAGCTGTGGCTGCAAGGCAGCCAAGCCAGGGCCAGACTGCAGAACCTGACCCTGGTCAAGGCCGACTCCCGCTACGCCGAAGCCTATTTTGTGGCGCGGACGATTTACCAGCAGGTGGTGACTGGCGGAGCCAGCTATAACGACTTCTTGGTGCTTGCCCCCAACCTGCAGGAGTATGAAACCTATCTGCTGCCCATTTTGCGTCAGAACCGGATTCCCTTTTTTGACGACCTGCAGCAGCAGATGAAGTACCACCCCCTGGCCATCTTTTTGGAAGACTTGGCCAAACTGTACGCGGAGCCGGGGCAAACCGGGGCCATCTTGGGGATTATGAAGACCCGGCTGCTGATTCCGCGCGGCTACTTTATCAAGGCAGCCCAAAAGCACGGGCTTGACTGGTATGCTCTTGAAAGCCAAAAGGACCAGGCCGTCTGCCAGGAGGCTGAGCGGGCCTACTTGCGTGACGTCGACCGCTTGGAGACCTTCGTTCTCTCCCACGGGATCACCCACTCCTTGTGGAACAAGTCTTTTAAGGACTTTGCCAAGGCCCAGATCACTTATCTGGACCTTGACGATAAGTTGATCAAACGCCTGGACAGCCTGCGCGAGTATTTTGTCAGCCGCCTGGCTAAGCTTGCCGGTCAGCTGAAGCAGGAAACAGACAGCCAGACCGCGGTCACGGACTTCTTTACCTTTTTGACTAGCGAAGGGGTCAGTGACCAGCTGGACCGCTGGCGCGGCAGTGCCAATGACGCGGGCGACTTGCAGCAGGCCCAGTGGCCGGAGCAGGTTTGGAACTTGCTGCTGCAGCTGCTGAAGGACTATTTGCTGATCAATCCTGAGCAATTTAATGCCCAGTCCTTCTTCAAGATGCTCCAAGCCGCCTTCAGCGAAGCCGAATTTGCTACGATTCCTTCGACATTGGACGCGGTTACCCTGTCTGAATTGGGGATGGTGCAAAAGGCCAGGTACAAGCAGGTCTTTATTATTGGCGCCAGCAGCGGCAGCCTGCCCAAGATTGAGAACAAGCCGGCCTTTTTGACCAGCGAGAACTTGGCCCAGCTGGACCAGTTCTTTGACGAGGACTCCTACCTGGAAGACCGGCAGGACTTGAACAACCTGGACCAGGAGTACCAATTTGGCGGGGCGCTGGCTTTAGCTTCTGAGCGGGTATATGTTTCCTATCCAGTCATCAATTCCAACAACGACCCCCTGGAGCCGTCGCCGTACTATGAACGGCTGCTGAATCTGGCTGGCGGGCGTGAATATGCCCAGCATGACCTGCCAAAGATCGAAGCAGGGGGCGAGGAACTGGCCAAGCAGCTGCTCTTGTTCATGACCACCCCGCAGGCCAGCGTGGGCTACTTGACCTATGCCAACCTGCTGGCCAAGGGGCAAAGCCGCTTTTTGACCAAGCTGCTGGAGCTGACTGAGCGCTATATTCCAGACCGTCTGGCCGCCATCAAACAGGGGATGGCTTTTGACAACAACCCTGAGAATATCTCCCTGGAGCTGGCTGAGCGCCTTTATGGCAAAAACATGTCCTCTTCTGTCTCACAGCTGGAGAGCTACTACAAGAACTCGTATGAGTACTTCCTAAACTATGGCCTGCGCTTGAGAAGACGGTCAGAAAACGAGCTGGACGTCATTCAAGCCGGCAACTACTTCCACCGGACCTTTGAGCTGCTGGTCAAAGAGCTCAAGGCGCAAGGGAAGAACATCGCGGAGATGGACAACCTGGAACTAGAGCAGTTTTTGGCTGAAATCCGCCGCAAGATTGCCCAAGAGCCAATCTACCAGCAGCTGCTTAACGATCCTTTCAACCAATACCTGTTCCATGCCTTCGACAAGACCACCAGCAAGGTGGCCAGGGCATACCGGGATGAGCAGCAAATGACGCGGATGCATGCCGTCTTCGCTGAGCTGCCTTTTGGGCCAACGGAAAAGATCGCGGGTCTGGAGCTTCCGCTCAAAAAGTTCGCTGGCAAGCGCAAGGTCAATATCCGCGGGAAAATCGACCGGGTTGACCTCTTCCAGGGCGAAAAGCACGTTTTGGGCCAATTGATTGACTATAAGTCGTCCGAGCACCAGTTTAAGCTGGCTCCATTTGCCAACGGGATTGACCTGCAGATGATCACATACTTGGACGTGCTGCAGAAGAATGCCCACCTGCTGGCCGCTGAAAAGCAGCTGGACCTGCTAGGAGCCTTCTATCAGTACGTGACCAGGAAGCTGAACTCCATCAACGCCACTGGCAGCAATGCCGTCCTTGACGCCAAGCTTCTGCCAAAGGCAGACAAGCTGGGCGGGGAGAACTGGCTGGCCCTTAAGGGGGTCTATGTCGGCAATCCGGACTGGTTCGCGGAAGTCGACGACGTCATCAAAAAGGGACTGGACCAGGAAGCAGCCGGCTACAAGTCGCGGATCTACAGCCGGGTCGTGACCAAAAAGGGCGGTGGCTTGCGACAGACGCAGACGGAATTTACGGAAGACGAGCTGCAGCTGCTGCTGGAATATGCCGAGTACTTGATCGAGCAGGCGGCAGATGAGATCTTCAGCGGACAGATCAAGCTGAATCCATACCGGATGGGGGCGGAAAACGGTCTGCGCTACAGCGACTTCAAGGATATCTTCTTCTTTGATGAGCAGCTGCCGGAAAACCACTACCATGAGATTCAAAGCATGAACAAGGATGAGCTGCTGGCAGCCGCCAGACAAGCTTTAGGCAAGGAAGAAACGGAGGACGCGGAATAATATGTCAAGCAAAGTCAAATATACGCCAGCCCAAGAGGCCGCGATCAATACCAGAAGCAGCGACATCCTGATCTCTGCCTCGGCGGGCTCTGGCAAGACCAGCGTCTTGGTTGAGCGGGTGATCAAGGAGGTCATTGCCGACCAGATGCCGGTTGACCAGCTGCTGGTCATCACTTTTACCAATGCCGCGGCTGAAGAAATGAAAAAGCGGATCAAGCAGCGGCTTGAAGAAGAAAGCCGCAAGCCGGGCTTGTCCAAAGAGGAGCGCAATTTCCTGACCCGGCAGCTGACCAGTCTGGAGACGGCCAACATCTCCACGATCGACTCTTTTTGCTTGGACGTGGTTCGCCGCTTCTATTACACGATTGATTTGGATCCAGACTTCTCAATCCTGACGGATGAGACCCAGCAGAGCCTGCTCAAAGAGCGGGCCCTGCGGGAGGTTGAGCACGACTATCTGGAAAGCCCGGACCCAGTCCAGAAGCAGAAGTTTGAGACTTTCTATGATGCCTTTTTGGGCGACCGCAATGCCGATGCCTCAAGAGACCTGCTCAACGCCCTTTACAACTACGCGATGGCCAAGCCCGACTATGAGGACTGGCTGAGCAATTTATGCCAGCCATACCAAGTGCCGACCAGCGACCTCGTGGACAGTCCCCTTTGGCAAAAGCAGATCAAGCCTTACCTTTTGGCCGCTTTTGGCGACCTGCGGGAGAAGGTCGCGGAAGTTTTAGCGCTGGCGGACATGGAGCAGGCAGCCATGGACAAGATCCGCAAGCTTTATGAGCTTGAAGCGGCCCATCTGGACCAATATCTGGAGAGCCTGGACACTGATGACCCATACGACGTGCAGCTGGCCAAGGCCCGGGACTGCATTTTTGAGGGGACCTTAAGAAAGGTCAAGGCCTTCCCGGAAGCCAGCCTGGAAGCGGCAGAAGTCCGCAATGAGGTCAAAGACCGGGTCAGCAGCCTCTTTTTGGCCTTTTACGCGGTTGACAACCAGCAGCAAAAGGAGCTGATGGACAAGGGCTATGAGATCAGCCAGATCATCGCGGAAGTCGAACTGGCCTTCATCGAGCGCTTTGCCAAGATCAAGCGCGGCGAACGGGTTCTGGACTTCAGCGACATGGAGCAGTTTGCCTACAAAATCCTGACCAAGCAGGACGAAGGCGGCGATCTGGCCCGTTCCTTCTACCAAAACAAGTTCAAGGAAATCATGGTCGATGAATACCAGGATACCAACGCCCTGCAGGATGGCCTGATTCAAAGCCTCAAGCGGGAGGGAAAGAACAACGTCTTCATGGTCGGCGACGTCAAGCAGTCCATTTACGGCTTCCGCCAGGCTGAGCCCAGTCTCTTCATCGCCAAGTATGATGACTTTGGCCAGGCCGGCCCAGAGAGTGGCAAAAAGCGGATCATTTTCCCGGAAAACTTCCGCTCCAGCCAGCCAGTGGTCGACAACGTCAACATGATTTTTGACCCGGTCCTGACTAAGGACTTCGGCGGCATTGACTACAAGAGCGAAGGGCAGCTGAAGTACGCCGCCGGCTATAAAAAGGATTTGAACCTTTCCGCCGCAACAGAAGTGCTTTTCCATGAAAATCTGTCCGTGAAAGCGGCCGAAAGCGACGCCGACGATGACGGCGAGGCAATGGATCCAACTGACGTGCAGATGATCATCAGCCGGATCCAGCAAATGGTCAAGAGCCAGATGCAGATCTATGATCCCAAGACTAAGACCAAGCGGGCGATCAAATACGGCGACATTGCCATCTTGACCAGAGCCAAGTCCAACAACCTGGCCATCAAGCAGACCTTTGACAGATACCAGATTCCCCTCTTTGTCATGGACGTTGAAAACTACTTCCAGACATTTGAGCTGACAGTAGTCATGTCCTTCTTGAAGGTCATCGACAATCCTGACCAGGACATCCCCCTGGTCGCCGTCCTGCGCTCACCGATCTTCAACTTCACTTCCAGCGACTTTGCCAACATCCGCCTGGCCCAGCGGTCAGTCAGCTTCTTTACGGCTATGGAAAGCTATGCCCGCCGCCATGATGATGAGCTGGCCGGAAGAATCCAGGGCTTTTTTGACCTGCTGGATGACTTGCGCGACTTTGCCAACAGCCACCGGATTTCCGAGCTGCTGTGGACCATCTACCAGAAGACTGGCTTTTTGGAAATGGTCACGGCCATGGCCAATGGCGAGCAGCGGCGGCTGAACCTGACGGCCTTGTATGAAAGAGCGACGGCTTATGAGAGCTCGGGCTTCCGTGACCTGTACCAGTTCATCAATTTTATTGCCCGCATGCGCAAGAACCAAAAGGACCTCTCACAGCCAATTTCCAGCGAAAGCGCTGAAGACGCGGTTAAACTGATGACGATTCACGCTTCAAAGGGGCTGGAGTATCCAGTCGTCTTCCTGGTCGGCCTCCAAAAGCGCTACCTGATCAGCTCCGACCTGTCCGGCAGCTGGGTCTTGGACGCGGAAGGGCTGGGGATGGCCTTCCCGTCCCCTGTCAAAGCACCGGAGGTCATGGCAGATACCTTGTTCAAGTCTTGGCTGAAGATCATCAAGAAGCAGAAGCTGCTGGAAGAAGAAGCCCGCTTGCTGTACGTCGCCTTGACCCGGGCCAAACAGAAGCTGGTCTTAGTCGCTGATATCCCCGTGTCAGCCAAGACGCCTCTTGCCAGCAAGGAAGCGGCCTGGAGCCGGCAGATCAAGGGCGGTCAGGTCTCCCTGATCGATAAGATGAACGTCAACAAGCCCCTTGACTTCCTGGCGCCAGCCTTGGCCAAGTATAAAGAGCAAGAGCATGCCAGCGACTTGCACGTCAAGGACCTGGCTGACGGCGATGACGGCCGGCTCCGGTTCGTTCACTACACTGATGGGCAAGATGAGCCAATCTTGCCAGAAGAAAGTGAAAAGCCGGCAGCAGAAGCCGCTTTGTCCAAAATCGAGCTGGAAGCGGTCAATTGGACCAAGAAGTTTTTTGACTACGAGTATCCTAATCAAGCCGCTACGACCACGACGGCCTACCAGACCGTATCGGAAATCAAGAAGGCGGTTGGGGATCCCGACGACAAGGAACTGGAGAATTCCCACACGCCGGAATTGGCCGCCACCAACCGCTACCTGCAGCCAATTGACACAGAGCCGGACTTCTTGTTCAAGAAGGGGGCTTCAGCAGCGGAAATCGGGACGGCCACCCACCTGGTCCTGCAGTATTATGACTATTCACAAGAACCCAGCCGGCAGAATCTGGATGAGCAGATCGACCAGCTGGTCAAAAGCGGCAAATTGACCCAAGCCCTGGCCGAGCAGATCAATCGCGACCACCTTCAGTGGTTCATCTCCAGCACTTTTGCCAGCCGCTTCCGTGAACATCCTGAGCGTCTCTACCGGGAGCAGAACTTCTCAATCATCCTCAATCCAGGCCGCCTGTTTGCCAGTTTGCGCGATTTTCCGGGCAAAATTTTGGTCCATGGGACAATCGATGGCTATTATGCCGGTGAAAATGGTATTATTTTATTTGACTACAAGACTGACCACGTTGACCGGGCAAACTTGGAGTCTTCAATCGCGGAATTGAAGGAAAAATACCGCGGGCAGCTGGAGCTCTATGAGAAGGCACTGAATGAGATCAGCGAGCCCGGTCAAAGCGAGCGGAAAGTGGCTCATAAGTACCTGATTCTGCTGGACTGCCAACAGGTCGTGGAAGTCACCGGATGAGGAAGCAGAAGCAATTTACAATATTTACAACAATTAACAGCAATACCATGAATGGAAAGGAGTGGACGCATGGGACAGTTTTTTGACGATGAGACCTTTGCCGTCGTCGACTTGGAAACGACTGGAACCCGGAAAGAAGAGGGACACCGGATCATCCAGTTCGGCTGCGCGATTGTCAAGAAGCGCCAGGTCGTCAAGACCTATTCTTTGATGATCAATCCGCATGGCGAGATACCGCTAGCGGTCACCAACCTGACCGGCATCAGCAATGAAATGGTCGCCAGTCAGCCGGACTTTGCCCACTACGCGGCCAAGATCCGCAAGATCCTGGCGGGCACGGTCTTTGTGGCCCATAACGTCAATTTTGATTTTCCCTTTTTAAACTATGAGCTGGAGCAGGCCGGGCTTGACCCCTTGGACATCAAGGCCGTGGATACGGTTGAATTGGCCAAGATCGCCTTTCCAACCCAGCCGTCTTACAAGCTGCGGGATTTGACCGCCAGCCTGCAAATTTCCCACAAGAATCCCCACAAGGCCGATTCTGATGCCTATGGAACCGCAATTCTGCTGGTCAAGATCATCGAGAAGCTGGAGCGGTTGCCGCAGGCAACTCTGAACTTGCTCGGGACGATGGCGCCCAAACTGATCCGCGACACGGGCTGGATCATCAAGACGATTGCCGACGGCTCGCGCAAGAAGCGGCGCAAGCTGCCCAAAGATAAGATTCAGGTCCAGAATCTGGTCTTGCACAAGCAGGAGCTGCCAGTCGTCCAAGAAGGGCGGCAGACGGAATTTCCAGTAGGCAATGAGGCCAAAAAGAAGCTCTTCAAAAATCAGATCAATTACCGCCAGCCCCAGGTTGACCTGATTGACTACATGCATGAGTTCGTCAATGATGACCGCCAGCGGATTTTGCTGGTGGAAGCACCCAACGGAACTGGGAAGACTTTTGCCTACCTGTTTGCCTATGCCTACCAGCTCTATTCTGGCCGCAAGCTGGTCATCGCCACGCCGACCAAGGTTTTGCAAGAGCAGCTTCTGAACCAGGAGATTCCCCAATTGCTCAAGGTGACTGGCCTGGGGCTGAACGCGGAAATGGTCAAAGCTTCCAGCCACTACCTGGATCTAGACGGCTTTGCCTCAACCCTGCGTCAGCCTGCTCCCAACAAGACGACCTTGATCCTGCAGATGGGCATCCTGGTCTGGCTGACGGAAACGACAACCGGGGACTTGGATGAGCTGCAGCTGACTGCTGAGCAGCTGCCAATTTTCACCCAAATCAAGCATCCAGGGGATGCCCGGGTCGGCACCCGCTTTGCCAGCGTTGACTTTTGGAATCTGGCCAGAAGAAAGCAGGAGCAGGCCAATATCCTGGTCACCAACCACGCCTACCTGGTCAACCACTATATGGACTCCATCTGGGGACAGAATCCCTACCTGGTTGTCGATGAGGCCCACCGCTTTGCTGAGAGCCTGGTTTCCTCCAGAACCGATTCGCTGCGGTTTGAATCCATCTGGGGGATGGTCAGCCACTTGCGCAACCTCTTGTACTTTACCGACAACAACCTGGCAAAAGAGAGCGAGGAGAACGTCCAGCTCAAGCTCCTGCTTGAATTGCTGGACGAAGAAAGCTTAGACCTGATCCGGACTTTGAACCGGATGCAGAAGCTGGTCTACAGCCGGAAAGACAAGGCTTTAGGGCAAAGAACCCTGCCGAACAAGAGCATTCAGTTCACGATTGAAGGAACTGACCTCTTCCCGGACGACTCCCCCTTCAGAAGCTTGTTGAAGGAATTCCAGCAAAAGCTCGAGCAGGTCCGGATCCACACCAACCAGATCATTGATCTGCTCTACCGGGAGCGCGACCGCTATTTGACCGATGAGCAGTCCTTGATGGATGAACTGGCCGAGCAGGTTGACCATATCGACTATTACGCGGAAAAGAGCTATCAGCTGGCCGATCTGCTAAGCCAGAAGGAGAATCTTAATCATTTGGGCTTTATCGTCCACGTGACCAACCCTGGGGACTCACTGAGCAGCAACCTGCACTGGATGACCCTGGACAGTTCTGAAGAATTGCATAAAATTTATGACCGCTTTGACCATTTGTCCTTCGTTAGTGCGACAATGTCCAATGACGGCAAATTTGATTACGCCAAACACGAACTGGCCTTAAACGGCCTGGCGGTCGATTCCTTTAAGGGCAAGTCGACTTTTGACATGGACCAGCACCTGAAGATTCTCGCGGTCGACGAGCACCAGCCAGAGCCGGACAGCCCCGAATACCAGCAGCTGATTGAAAAGATCCTGACCAAGGACTTGAATGGGCAAAAGCACGTCCTGGTCTTGTTTACCAGCTTGGATTTGATCAAGAAAGTCTATCTGAACCTATTGAATGACCCAAGAGTCAAGGACTATGAGCTTCTGGCCCAAGGCTTGACCGGCTCCAACGAACGCCTGGCTAAGCGCTTCGTGATCGCGGAAAAGTCAATTCTGCTGGGGGCTGATTCCTTCTGGGAGGGGATCGACTTCCACAACTGCGGGATTGACCTGGTCATCGCGACCCGCCTGCCATTTGAGTCGCCGGACCTGCCGGAAGTCCGCCTCAAGCAGCATTATCTGGCCCAGCAGGGCATCGACGTCTTCAACCAAGAGTCTCTGCCCAAGGCCGCTTTGCGCCTGCGTCAGGGATGTGGCCGCCTGATTCGGGGGGAAGAAGACCATGGGACCTTCTTGATCCTCGATCCCCGCATTTGGACCAAGCAATACGGAGCCTATTTCCGGGCCAGCCTGCCGGCCAGGGTTGAAAAGGTGGCAATCAAAGAGCTGAAAGCAAAATTAAAGATGGCGAGGTAGCATGCAAGCATGTTAGATGAAAGAGTACAAAACGTTCTGCAGTATTTGGCCTGGCTGATCTTGTTCCTGTTCTTAGCCTACGTGGGTATGGTAGCCCTTGTATATCAAGCATCCAAGCCCTATAGTAAGTATGAGGCCAAGGTCGACAAGCTGGTCAAGCAAACCGCGATCACCCAGGTGGATGAGCACTACCACCTGGACCGGGGCGTCGTTTCCTATTCAGCCAGCGGGACGACCAAAAAGGGCAAGCAAGCCTACATCATTTACTTGCCAAAGTCCAGCAAGGCCTACTATTACACGGCCAGTGACGGGGTGAGCGAAAGCAGCGTCAAGGATAAATTTGCCAAGACCTATCCCAAGAAGCAGATCAGAGCCATAAACTTGGGCTGGAAGGACCAGCAGGCCGTCTGGGAAGTCGCCGCGACCAACGCGGATGGCAGCTACTGCTACGCGGTTTACAAGTTTAAAGACGGAAATCTGCTTTCTCTGGTCGATAATTTATAAAATTTCTGCTATGATTGAAGGAGTTAAACAAATTTTTAAGGTGGATATTATAGAATGACAAAATTGATTTCAATTAGAGAGTCAGCCCAACACGTTGGCGAAGAAGTTCAGATGCATGTCTGGCTGACCGACAAGCGTTCAAGCGGCAAGATCGTCTTCTTGCAGCTCCGTGACGGTTCAGCCTTTTTCCAAGGCGTTGTCCGCAAGAACAATGTCAGCGAAGAAGTCTTTGAAGCAGCCAAGGGGCTGCGCCAAGAAGCCAGCTTCTACATCACTGGCACGATTTCAGAAGATGCCCGGTCACACTTTGGCTACGAGATCCAAATTACTGATCTGAAGGTTGTCTGCAACAATGAAGGCTACCCAATCGGCAATAAGGAACACGGGATCGACTTCCTGCTTGACCACCGGCACCTGTGGCTGAGAAGCCGCCGGCCATTTGCCATCATGCAGATCAGAAACCGCATCTTCAAGGCAACGGTCGACTTCTTTGAAAACGAAGGCTTCGTTAAGTTCGATGCGCCGCTGCTGATGCACTCAGCTCCAGAAGGCACGACTGAGCTCTTCCACATCGACTACTTCGACCACGATGCCTACCTGTCACAATCAGGCCAGCTGTACGGTGAAGTTGGGGCTGAAGCCTTTGGCAAGATCTTCACCTTTGGCCCAACCTTCCGGGCTGAAGAATCAAAGACCCGCCGCCACCTGACTGAATTCTGGATGATGGAGCCGGAAATGGCCTGGATGCACCAGGACGAGTCACTTGACTTGCAAGAGCGCTTCTTGTCATACGTTGTCGGCCAAGTTCTGGAACACTGTGAATACGAACTGGAAATCCTTGGCCGGGACATCGACAAGCTCAAGCCTGCTGCTGAAGGCCACTACACCCGCCTGTCATACGACGACGCGGTCAAGATGCTGCAAGAAGGCGGCCGCGACTTCAAGTGGGGCGATGACTTCGGGGCTCCAGACGAAGCCTTCCTGTCAGAGAAATTTGACCGTCCATTCTTCATCGTCAACTACCCAACGGCAATCAAGCCATTCTACATGAAGAAGAACCCAGAAAACCCAATGACCTACCTGTGTGCCGACGTCGAAGCACCAGAAGGCTATGGGGAAATCATGGGTGGTTCAGAACGTGAAGCCGACTACGACACCTTGAAGGCACAAATCGAAGAAGCCGGTCTCAACCTGGACGACTACAGCTGGTACCTTGACCTGCGCAAGTACGGCAGCGTGCCGCACTCCGGCTTCGGGATGGGCTTTGAACGCGTTATTGCTTGGATCTGCAAGCTGGACCACGTTCGTGAGGCAATTCCATTCCCAAGAATGATCAACAGAATGCAGCCTTAATCCTTGCTAAGACTGATGTTAAAATAAAAGGGTGAGTCAGCTCACCCTTTTATTTTTTATTGCGACTTTTTGAAAGGAAGATTTGCCATGACCGACATTAATTTTTACCGCCGCTTGGGCATGACCAGCCTGGGCAACGGCTTGATTGCCTACTATGCCCAGCTCGGACTTTCTGAGGCGGAACTGGTCCTGGTCATCCAGCTGGAAGCTTTTTTTCAAAGAAACAACTGCTTCCCAAGCAATGAGAAGATTGCCGCCAATACCAACTTCTCAAGCAGCGACGTGGCTGTCTTAGTGCAAAGCCTGATTGACAAGGGGGACTTGGAAATCAAGCAGCTGACTGACGATGAAGGCCGCATTTCCAGCTGCTACAGCCTTGATCCCTTGTACAGCAAGCTGGACCAGTATTTGGATGAGCACGTGCAGATCAAGAACGATCAGGGGAAGACGATTGAGAATCGCGCGAGCGACCTGGACAATGATCCGCTCAACCGCCTCTGCCGGGAGTTTGAAATTGAATTTGGTCGCTATCTGACGCCAATTGAGCGGGAAGAAATCAGCGACTGGCTGACGATTGACCACTACGAGCCAGAGATTATCAAGCTGGCCCTTAGAGAAGCCGTCTTGAGCCGGGCCTTAAGCTTTAAGTACGTTGACCGGGTCCTGCTCAACTGGCAGCGAATGAACTTGAAGACGCCGGCAGAAGTACAGAATTTTTTAGAAAGGAACCGTTAAGATGGCTAAAAAAGCAGGCAAGGCAGATACAGAATTGTTGTCCGACGATGAGGCCAGAGAGGTCCTGCGCCGCATCGACGCCATGTATCCAGACGCGAAAGGGGAGCTGCACTGGGAAAACAAGTTTCAGCTGCTGTGCGCCGTCTTGATGAGCGCTCAGACGACTGACAAGATGGTCAACCGGGTAACGCCTCGTCTTTTCAGCGATTTCCCTAGTCCGGAAAAGCTGGCCCAAGCGCCAGTCACGGCTATTGAAGCTGATATCTCCCAGCTTGGCCTGTATCATTCCAAGGCCAAGCACCTTAAAGAAATGGCCCAGATGCTGGTTGATGATTACGGCGGCGAGGTTCCCGGCAATAAGGCTGATCTGCTCCGCCTGCCAGGCGTTGGCAACAAAACGGCCAATGTCGTTTTGGCCGAAGGCTGGGGCGTACCCGCGATTGCGGTGGATACGCACGTGGCGCGGATTTCCAAAAAGTTCAAGATCGTGCCGGAGGACGCCAAGCCCCTGGCAATCGAGCACCGGCTGGAGGATCTGCTCCCAGAAGAAGAGTGGATCCACACCCACCATGCGATGATTCTCTTTGGCCGCTACACAATGCCCGCCCGGGCCAAGAATCCGGATCCATATGCCTATCTGAAGTAAAAACTAAAAATAGTCACAAACGATAAAAGACCGTTAGAAGCTGCTTCTAACGGTCTTTTTGGCATTATAGATAAATTTTACTGGTTGACGATGGTTCTTGGCCGGCCGCCCTTGGCAATGGTCAATTGGTCGTTCAGGCAGATCTGCACCATGTTGCGGATGGAAGTCTTGGTGTAAAAGGCTGAGTGCGGGGTGATCACGACGTTTGGCATCTTTGCCAGGGTCTTGTAGTCTTCTGGAATGTCATCTTCGCTGACGTTCTTGTGGCCGAAGTAGCTGCTTTCCTTAGCCAGGGTGTCCAGGCCAGCACCCGCGATCTCGCCTGCTTTTAAGGCTTTGATCAAGGCCTTGGTGTCAACCAGCTCGCCGCGGGCACAGTTGATCAAGTAGGCTGACTTTTTCATTTCCTTAAGCTGCTTTTCACCGATCATGTTCTCCGTTGACGGGAAGAGGGGCGTGTGCAGGGAAACGATGTCGGCTTCCTTTAAGACCGTGTCAAAGTCAGTGTAGGTCAAAAATGGCTCAAACTCAGGGTTGTAGGCCACGTCATAGGCAATCACCTTGGCGCCCATGGCTGAGAAGATCTGGGCAACGGCGCTGCCGATATGGCCCACCCCGATCAAGCCGACGGTTAGGTTGTAGATTTCGTTGCTAATTAAGTCGCCTGGCCAGGTAAAGTCGTGGTCATGGTCCATCCGGTAGCGGAAGACGCCGATCTTGCGCAAGAGGTACATGGCCTGGGTGACCGTCATTTCAGCGATTGCCCGCGGGGAGTAGACCGGCACGTTGGTTACCAGCAGGTCGTATTTCTTGGTGAAGTCGAAGTTGATGGTGTTGAAGCCAACGATGCGCAGGCCAATGCACTTGACCCCGAATTCATGCAGCTTCTGGTAGACGATTTCTTCCGTGATTGGGCCCAGCGGCTTCAGGGAAATGCTGCTGCAGCCTGCGGCCAGGTCAACGTTTTCGCTGGTCAGCGGTTTGTCGGTCGTCTTGACTTCCACGTCGTTCTTCTTGGCCCAGTCGTCGATATATGGCACTTCGACCGGACTGACGTTATACATGGCAATTTTGGTCATAAAAATAGCTCCTTTTGCTTTCGTAAATGACTATGTTTCTGAATATGTTTCAGTTCACTTTCTATTTTAACGCAAACGCGGCAGAAAGCGGTTGGATATCATTACTATTTCTCAAAATATAAAGAAAAAGCCTGGCCGGCCTTTCGGCCTGCCAGGCAGCAGGGCGCTAATTGTCCTGCTTATTGTCAGCTTGCTTGTTATTGTCGTTGTTGCCTTCATCTTGTTTTGACGACTCAGTCTTTGATGACTGGCTGCTTTGACTGGGTGAGGAAGTCTTGCTTGAACTGGATGCACTCGATGAGCTAGACGAGGATGCCTTGGTCCTTGAAGAAGAGCTCGAGCCGGCTTTAGCAGAGCTTGAGCTGTGCTTGACGCTGGAAACCGCTGACGATGAAGTTCCAGAAGTGGTGCCAGTTGAGCCGGCATACTCTTTATCAGCCGGCGCGTAGCCTTTGACGAAGAGCTCCCAAGTGTAGGACTGGCCAGACTTGGCTACCGTGTCCTCGCTGTTCTTGACGATACGGCGCTTAAGGACCGTTGACGGCTTGTCCCAGTCAGTTGAAGTGGTATTGCGCATCAAGTAGGCCATCAAGTACTTATA
Source organism: Lactobacillus porci (assembly GCF_009695985.1). Lineage (NCBI taxonomy): Bacteria > Bacillati > Bacillota > Bacilli > Lactobacillales > Lactobacillaceae > Lactobacillus > Lactobacillus porci. The sequence continues at coordinate 24,495 of NZ_VUMX01000013.1, read as the reverse complement.
CAGGATCTGGGCGGAATATTGGCCAACCCCAGAGATCGTCCCGTCCTTCAAGTTGTCATAGCCAGTCCAGATGCTGATGGCATATTCCTTGGTGTAGCCGTTGAACCAGGCGTCCTTTGGCGTTGAGCTGTAAGACGGGTATTTGACCAGCTCATCGTCGGAATACTTGACCGTCCCGGTCTTTCCGGCTTCGTAGAGGCCAGAAACCTTGGCTTCGGTGCCAGTCCCGGAAGTGAACACGCCCTTAAGCATGTCGGTGATCATGTAGGCAGTTGACTTCTTCATGACCCGGACGCCCTTGGAGTTGTAGTTTCGGGTCTGTCCGTCAGCCGTTTCGATCTTTGAAACGAAGCGCGGCTTGCGGTAGATCCCTTCCGTAGCAAAGGCAGCGTAAGCACCGGCCATCTGCAAGGAGGAGGCATCTGCCCCGATCGCCGTGGACAAGCCGGCGCTGGAGCTGATGTTGACGCCAAGCTTGCGGGCAAACAATTTAGCCCGGTTGATGCCGACTTCGTCCAAAGTCCGGACGGCCGGAACGTTTCTTGACTGAATCAAGGCATAGCGCATGCTCATGGCCCCTTGGTAGGAGTTGTCCCAGTCGTACAGCTGGATGCTGGTCCCAGGGTAGACGTACTTGGTATCTTGCACGATGTGGCTGGTAGGCCAGTTCAGATATTCGATCGCTGGCGCGTAGTCCAGGACCGGCTTGATGGTGGACCCGGTAGAGCGGCCCGTTTGCACTGCCCGGTCCAGGCCCAGCTGCACGGCTGGCAGGTGCCGGCCCCCAAGGATGGCCACGACGTGCCCGTTCTTAGGGTTGACCACGGTGGCCCCGACCTGCATCTTCTTGCTGGTGAATGGGACGCTGCCACCGTTAGCCAGAGAATAAAGCTTGTTTTGGGCCTTTTGGTCGATGTTCAAGGTAATCTTCAGGTTGTCGTTGTACGGGTCGAAGCCATCGGCCTGAACTTCAGCAATTGCTTCTTTGATATAAGCATCGTCAACCTGGCGCAGCTTGGACTCGTTCGTTGAAGAGTGCTTCTTCAAGCCAGTCTGGACGTTTTCCTTCTTGGCGGCGGTCAGCTGCTTCTTGGTGATCTTCTTGTTCTCGTACATGGCCTGCAGGACCAGGTCTCTTCTGTACTTAGCCTTGGCCGGGTACAGGTAAGGATTGTAGGCGACCGGAGCGTTTGGCATCCCCGCCAGCAAGGCCAGCTGGGCCAAGTCAAGCTGCTTGAGCTTCTTGCCATAGTAATAGTTGGCCGCGGTAGCCATCCCGTAGGTCCCGTAATTCATGAAGACCTTGTTGATGTAGAATTCCAGGATCTGATCCTTGGAATACTCCCGTTCGACCTTCATGGCCAGCCAGGCTTCCTGGGCCTTTCTGGACAGGGTCCGCTGGGAGGTAGCCGTTGAAAAGCAGGTCAGCTTGACCAGCTGCTGGGTGATGGTTGAGCCGCCGGCCGCGATGCCCTGGCTCTTGACGTTGGTCAAGAGGGAACCCACGATTCTGATTGGGTCCAGGCCGACCTTTTCTTCATAGAAGCGCTTGTCTTCAATCGAGACGACTGCATCTTTGAGCGTCTGCGGGATGTCTTTGCTCTTGGCATAGACCCGCGTCTGCGACCCGATTGACATCAAGAACTTGCCATTAGTGGTATAAAAGCTGGAGGTACCACCGCTTTGCAGCTTTTCAGTGCTGATGCTTGGCGCGTCTTTGGCGTAGAAGGCAAAAACGCCGACGCCGGACACGACCGTCAGGAGGACGATCAGGAGAAGCCATTTCAGGACCTGCAGAACAGGATTGCGCTTCTTCTTGGATTCGCCCTTGTGAAAGCGAGCCATCCGGGTGTTTTCTTGGTTTGAATTATTTGTTGCCATTACTGTTTGTTCCTATCTGCTATGATTTGGTCAACCGCGTCGATGTAGGGCAGGGCTGGCCGAAATCCGCTTTTAATTTCAATGGAATTGGCTTCGATCTCCTCCAGGCTCATTGAGCTCTTGCCATTTTTCTGCCAATCATTCCAGCATTTGATCAAAAAAGTGGCCGGAGTCACAAAATAGCGCTCAAGGGTCATAAAGCCGATAATTGCAAAACAAATTCCATCCTGTTGTAAACATTGGTGCAAGTGAACGATCTGGTGCTCATGGAAGTTCTTTAAAGGAAAGGAAGTCTTGTTCTGGGTTTCCTTGGCTTCAAAGTCCAGATAGTAGCCCCGGTAGACGCCGTTGTAGTCGGTCGTGGAAGCCTGGCGGAAGTAGGCTTCGCGAATCACCGCCTTGGAGCGCTTGGGATAGTCGACTTTCACGATCTGGATCGGGGTCGGCTTTTTGTGGACGACGGCGACAGCCTTGTTCAGGTAGTATTGATTCGATTCATTGATCTGCTGCTCCAAGGTCATCCCGCGGTCAGAAAAACTGGCCCGCTTGCCGGCTTTCTTCCAAAAGCCCCGATCTTTTGGCGCGGATGCCCGGTAGGGAACGGCAGAACCGGTTGGGTACTTTACCATTGCAATTCACTCCTGCAAGACATTATAACAATAAAAAGTTGAGAAAACTAATCGACCTCCCGCCGCTAGTTTCCATCATGTTACAATAGGTGATAGTAATATTGTACAAGAAAGCCGTGGCAAAAACGGACCAGACGCCCTGAAAAAATAAGCAACGGGCAAGAAAAGGGGGCAGAGCATGCAGCGAATTTGGGTGACCGGCTACCGGAATTATGAGCTGGGGACCTTTGGGGACAAGGATCCGAAAATCACCGTGATCAAATATGCCATCAAGAACTATTTAAGGCAGCTACTGGAAGACGGGCAGCTTGACTGGGTGATCACCGGCGGGCAGCTGGGCGTTGAGCAGTGGACGGTTGAAACTGCTCTGGAGCTGCGGGCGGAATACGACCTGCGCGTGGCAATGATGGTGCCTTATATGAATTTTTCCTCCCGCTGGAGCGAGGGCAATCAGCTGAAATTCCAGGAGCTTAGAGACCAGGTCGACTTTTTCGCCCCAACTTCCCGCGAGGACTACCGGAATGGCGGACAGCTGCGGGCCTACCAGCATTTCATGTTTGACCATACCGACCGGGCGATGATGGTCTATGACCCGGAGCATCCAGGCAAGACCCGCTTTGACTATGACATGGTCAAGCAATACGAGGATGACGGCAACGATGACTATCCTTTAGACCTGATTGACATGTACGATCTGGAGGACGCGGCAAACGAATATGAAGAAAGCCACCGTAAATGGTAAAAAAGAGGTAAAATTTAACATTTTTGTCCTTTTTTACATAGCCCCTTTTTGATAGAATTGTTTGTGTATAAAGGAGTCAATTTTAATGGCAGATTTAAATGATGTTAAGCTGTCCGCACAGGACATTCTCAAGAAGCAATTCAGAAGCAAGGTCAAGGGCTACGATCCAGACGAAGTCGATTCATACCTGGACCAGATCATTGCTGACTACGAAACCTTCCAGAGCATCATCGAAGACCTTTATGGGCAGATCGGTGAGCTGCAGGGCAAGGTAATCGAAGCACAGAAGCAGGCCAAGTCAGAGGTCGCCTTGGCCAACCAAAAGGCCAGCCAAGCCATCGCCAGCCGGGCTAAAGTGCCAGCAAGCGCGACGACTGAGAACCTGGATTCGCAGGTCGGTGAAGAAGAAGTCAAGACCTACACGCCAACTTCACAGCGCGGCGGCTTTGGCAGCAGCTTCAACAGCGTGGCTGCGACGGGCAATGGTGAAATTTCAACCAATATGGCAATTATTCAGCGCCTGTCCACTTTGGAACGCAAGGTTTACAACCTGGAACAAAGAGTTTATGGAATTCAGGACTTACAAAAGTAAGAATTTTTGTTATAATTAAAACGTTGCAGATTTTGAGCAGTCGCGGCCGGCCTTGAGCCGGCTGAGGAAAGTCCACGCACGCACGAGCTGCGATGCTCGTAGTGATCGTATTCAGCCCAATAAGCTGGAGGAAGTCAATTGACTTCACGGCGGAAAAAGCGCTAAAGCCGCAAGGCCACGCGTGACTATCCTGGAAAGTGCCACAGTGACGGAGCAAGTCGGGAAACCGGCTTGGTGGAACGAGGTAAACCCTGCGAGCGTGTAACCCAAAATTTTTGGTAGGGGCGTCTCAGCTTAGGTAACTGAACTAAAAGCTGGACTACTACGGTAGAGATAGATGGCTGCTGAAGGCAACTAGTGCCAAATGGTTGCTGGAACAAAACGTGGCTTATAGAAATTTGCAAGGCAGAGTTGGGCTTCTTCGGAAGTCCAACTTTTTTTGTGGGCAAAAAGCATTTTGGACAGATTGTTTTATTTTTGCTAAGAGTCGGTCGTCAGCTTTCTCTTTTGCCCCAAAGTTCGTTATACTAAAGAACAGATGGAAACGTTTTTGGCATTTTGCCAAGCATTAGCGCTGATAAAAGAACAGGAAAGATCATACATGGAAGAATACACATTATACGCCACGATGGGGGCGGGTTTTGAAAGCGTCGTTGCCAAGGAGCTGCAGAGCCTGGGCTATGAGACGCGGTCTGAAAACGGCCGGGTCTTTTTCAAAGGCAGCCAGGCCGACATCGTCCGCTGCAACCTTTGGCTGAGAACGGCCGACCGGGTCAAGATCCTCTTGAAGGAATTCCCGGCCAAGGACTTCGAGACCCTGTACAATGAAACTTATGCCTTCGACTGGGCCCAGTTGCTTCCAGTCGATGCCGAATTTCCGGTCAAGGGGCGGGCAGTTCGCTCCAAGCTGCACTCAGAGCCTGACGTGCAGGCAATCGTCAAGAAGGCGATCGTAGACAAGATGAGTGCCCAGTATCGTCGGCGGGGGATGCTGCCGGAAAATGGCAGCCGCTTCCCGCTGGACATTCACATCTATAAGGATGTTGCCCGCCTTTCCCTGGACACGACCGGTGAAAGTCTCTTTAAGCGCGGCTACCGGATTGAGCACGGCGGGGCGCCATTAAAGGAAAACTTTGCCGCTTCCCTGATCAAGCTCACCCCGTTCAATGGGACTCATCCCTTCATTGATCCAATGTGCGGGTCCGGCACCTTGCCGATTGAAGCGGCCATGATTGCCAAGAACATTGCCCCGGGCACCTTGCGCCAGTTTGCTTTTGACGGCTTTGACTGGTTTGACCAGAAGCTGCACCCGGAAATGGTGGAGGAGGCCAAGAGCCTGGTCAAGCCATGCGAAACCGCCATTCAAGCCAGCGATATCGACCAGTCCATCCTGGAAGTAGCCAAGCTCAACGCCCACAATGCTGGGGTCTTGCAGGACATCCGCTTCAAGCAGGTTGCCGTAAAGGACTTTACGACTGAGCTTGAAAACGGGGTAATCGTTTCCAACCCCCCATACGGCAAGCGGCTCAAGGACAAGGAGGGAGCTGAGAAGCTCTACGCCCAGATGGGCGAGGTGCTGCGCCCGCTTGACTCTTTCAGCCAATACTACTTGACGGCTGATCCGGACTTTGAAAAGTTCTTTGGCAAGAAGGCGACCAAGAAGCGCAAGCTTTACAACGGCAATCTGCGCGTCGACTTCTACCAGTTCTGGGCCAACCGGAAGCATTAAAAATTATTGAAAAGTCAGCTATCAATCGCGACCATTTCACCCACCTGCTGAAAGAATTGTTCACGAATTTCTTTACTTTCTGAAGAAATCACCATATTTTCAATCACAATTGCACTAAATCCTTAACAAACCGACTTTTTTTGTTATAATCAAACTTATCTAGCGACAAGGAGTATTTCATGAAGAAGCACTTTATTTTCCTTGGCAACATGGGAGTCATCTACTACAGCTGGCTGCTTTGCGTTTTGTTTCTGGCAATTATTTTCTGCCTGGAAGGAACGGCCTTTGTCAACCCGCCGATGGTCTTGACCTTCACGATCTTTGCCCTTTTGCTTGTCTACACTTGGAACTGCTCCTACATCGCCTTGGAAGAGCCGGCGCGCCTGCGCCTGCCCTACCAGAAGACGGTCGTCCTGGATCGCAAGCCAGTTTTGCTAGCTCGTTGGAAGTCGTTTCGTGTCTATCGGGCCCAAGTCTCCAAGCACCAAACGATTGATTATGTTGTTTTTCATAGAAAGCGTGGATCAAAATAATGAAGTCAGATATTGAAATCGCACAAGCAGCTGAAGCCAATGAATTGCCAATTAAGGATGTTGCCGCCAAGCTTGGCTTGACTGAAGCCGACCTGCAGCAATATGGCAGCGACAAGGCCAAGATCAACTGGCCAGCCATCCAAAAGTTCGAAAAGAACGGTCACTTGGGCAAGCTGATCCTGGTCACCTCAATTTCACCAACTCCAGCCGGCGAAGGCAAGTCAACCATGACCATTGGCTTGGGGGATGCCATCAACAACCAGCTTCACAAGAAGGCCTTCATTGCCTTGCGTGAGCCATCAATGGGTCCAGTCTTCGGGATGAAGGGCGGCGCCGCTGGTGGTGGCTACGCTCAAGTCATTCCAATGGAAGACATCAACCTGCACTTCACTGGCGACATGCACGCTTTGACTTCCGCGATCGACAACCTAGCCGCCCTGGTTGACAACTACATCTACCAAGGCAATGAAATCGGCCTTGACCCGGAAAAGATCGTCATCAAGCGTGGCTTGGACGTCAACGACCGGACCCTGCGCAAGATTACCATTGGCCAAGGCTCCAAGTTCAACGGCGTTGAACGCCCAGCCAGCTTCCAGCTGACTGTTGGCCACGAATTGATGGCCATCTTGTGCCTGTCCAAGGACATTGCCGACTTGAAGCACAGAATCGGCGAAATTCTGGTTGGCTACACGACTGAAGACAAGCCAGTCTTCGTCAAGGACCTTGGCTTCCAAGGGGCAATTGCCGCCTTGCTGTCAACTGCCTTGAAGCCAAACCTGGTTCAAACTCTGGAACACACGCCAGCCTTCGTGCACGGCGGTCCATTTGCCAACATTGCCCACGGCAACAACTCCATCATCTCAACCAACCTGGCCCTGCACCTGAGCGACTACGTTCTTTCAGAAGCTGGCTTTGGTTCCGACCTTGGCGGACAAAAGTTCCTGGACTTCGTATCAACCAAGTTGGAAAAGAAGCCAGATGCCGCCGTCATGGTCGCTACGGTTCGGGCCTTGAAGTACCAAGCTGAAAAGTCAACCGACCACTTGAAGGAAGAAAACCTGGACTCACTTAAGGAAGGCTTTGCCAACCTGCAGCGGCACATGGCTAACGTTGCTTCATACGGGATTCCTTTGCTGGTGGTCATCAACAAGTTCCCAACCGACACGCCAGCCGAGCTCGACCTGCTCAAGAAGCTGATCAATGGTGAAGGGCACCCATGCGAAGTCGTTACTGCCCATGACGAAGGCTCAAAGGGCGCGGTCAAGGCTGCGGAAACTCTGGTTAAATTGGCTGATGCTAGTGATTATGACCTGGTTCCAAGCTATAATGAAGATGATGATTTAAAGACCAAAGTAGAAAAAGTTGCCAAGCGCATCTACCACGCTGGGCAAGTTGAATATACCGAAAAGGCCGAAAAGCAGCTGGCCCGCTTGCAAAAGATGGGCAAGGACAAGCTCCCGGTCATTATCGCCAAGACTCAATACAGCTTTAGCGACAATGCCAAGGAACTTGGTGCTCCAACTGACTTTACCCTGCACGTCAAGAGCATCAGCCTGCGCAACGGTGCCGGCTTCGTAGTCGTATCTACGGGCCACATCCTGGACATGCCAGGTCTGCCAAAGCACCCAGCTGCCTTGGATATTGACGTTGACGACAACGGCAAGATCAGCGGCCTCTTCTAGAAATGAGGATTAATGCAAGTAATCGGATTAATTGTGGCAGCTCTGATCGCTGCTGGTGACCAATGGCTGAAGTACTACATCGTGACCAACTACCAAGTTGGCGAAAGCCATGACGTTTTGCCAGGCCTGTTTTCTTTTACCTACGTCAGGAACAATGGGGCGGCATGGAACGTTCTGTCCGGGCAGATGTGGTTCTTCTATCTGGTCAGCATCGCCGCGATCGGCGTCGTTTTGTACTTCTACTTCAACAAGAAATATGACCACTGGCTCTTTAAGTCCGGCCTGGTCTTTGTTCTGGGAGGGATCATTGGCAATCTGATTGACCGCCTCCACTTGAAGTACGTCATTGACATGATCGACTTGGACTTTGTCCGCTTCAACATCTTCAACCTGGCTGACTCAGCCATTACCGTTGGGGTGATCATGATTTTCTGTTACTTGCTGTTTTTTGAAAGAGAGGACGACTAATGACTGCCCATTATGATTTGACGGCAGCCAAGGGCGGCGTCCGTCTCGACAAATATGTCGCCGAGCAGGTGACTGAGCTCTCTCGGACCAGAATCAAGGAATTGGTTCAGGCTGGGAAGATTTTGGTCAATGGCAAGCAGGCCAAAGTGGCTTACAAGGTGGAAGCAGGGGATCAAATCTCCGTTGACGTGCCGCCTTTGGAAGCCCTGCAGGTAGAAGCCGAAAACATCCCCCTGGACATCGTTTATGAGGATGAAGACGTGATCGTGGTCAACAAGCCGCAAGGCATGGTTGTCCACCCCGCTGCTGGCCATCCGGACCACACTTTAGTCAATGCCCTGCTCTACCATACCAAAGACTTAGCGGCCAGTCCCGAGGGCTTTCGCCCTGGGATCGTCCACCGGATTGACAAAGACACGTCAGGGCTGTTGATGGTTGCCAAGAATGCCAAGGCGCGCGAATCCTTGGAGGCCCAGCTGGCCGCCAAGAGCAACAAACGACTCTATTTGGCGATCGTTCATGGCAATTTCAGCGAGGAAGCCGGAACGATTGACGCGCCAATTGGGCGCAATCCCCGCGACCGCAAGCAAATGGCGGTTGTCGAAAACGGCAAGCCTGCCGTGACCCACTTCAAGGTCTTGGAGCAGTATCCAGGCTACAGTCTGATCCAATGTCAGCTGGAGACGGGCCGGACCCACCAGATCAGAGTCCACATGGACTACATCGGTCACCCCTTAGCGGGTGACCCTTTGTATGGTCCAAGAAAAACGCTGCCTGGGGCAGGGCAGTTCCTGCACGCCGCCGTCCTGGGCTTTAAGCAGCCTACAAGCGGCAAGTGGCTGGAATTTTCCGTTGAGCCGCCGAAGCTTTTCCAAGATACGGTGGCCGAGCTTAGAAAGAAGCGAGTAAAGCAAGCATGAAACGCTATCTGATTCTTGAAGACGGCACTTCCTATGTTGGCGATGGGATAGGCGCGCCAATTACGGCTACGGGCGAATTGGCAATCCAAACCAGCAATTTTGGCTACCAGGAAGTCTTGACCGATCCAGCCAATGCCGGCAAGATTCTGGTGTTCACGACGCCAATGATCGGCAGCAACGGCATCAACGCCGTCGACTACGAAAGCATTCAGCCCAGCGTGCGCGGGGTGATTGCCAATGACGTGGCCTTGAACATCACTGACAACGACACTTTTCAGTCTTTGGGCGACTTTCTGAAAGAAAAGGGGGTCCCGGCAATTTTTAACGTTGATACCCGGGCCCTGGTGCGCAAGCTGCGCTCCAATGCCAAGCTCAAGGCCTCGATCATGGATACCAATGACGAGCATGCTTTTGACCAGATCAGGGCGTTGGTGTTGCCTAAGAACAAGACGACCCTGGTCTCCACCAAAAATGCCTATGCCGCGCCAAACGTAGGCAAGACTTTAGCCATTATCGACCTGGGGCTCAAGCACTCCATGCTGCGGGAATTGTCCCTGCGGCAGGTCAACGCCAACGTTCTGCCATACAATGCCAAGGTCCGCGACATCAAGAGCCTGCGGCCTGACGGGATCGTAATCTCCAATGGCCCCAGCCTGGCCAAGGAGGTGCTCCCATACTTGCAGCCAATCCTGGACGAATACCTGGGCCAGCTCCCAATCTTGGGCGTCGGCCTGGGCTTTTTGGCTATTTCCGCCTACTTAGATCTGAACCTGGTTGATCTGCCGCGCTACCAGAATGGCAGCAATTTCCCGGTGATCAGCCAGAAGGAGCCCAGAATCTGGCAAACGTCCATGAACATCGGCCAGCTGGTGCTCCCTGACGATTCTGACGTGCAGGTGGATGAAGAATTCTATGACCTGCATTCTGACCTGCTGGCCGGCTTTATCTCTGAAAAAAGCAAGCTGGTGGCGGTGGCCTTCAACCCTGAAGGCGCACCGGGAACGAGTGATGGTCATGCCATTTTTGATGAATTTCTGAAACTGGTGAAATAATGCCCCGTGAAAATGAATTAAATAAGATTTTGATCATCGGCGCAGGCTCAGCCCTTGCTGGCAACGTGGCCAACACTGACCTGCTGACCAGGTCGGCCATTCAGGCCCTGCTTGAGGATGACATCCAGGTAGTTCTGGTCAATCCAAACCCAGCCAGCGTCTCAACTGACTCCATGCCAGGCCTCACGGTTTATTTGGAGCCGATGACCCTGGACTTCTTAAAGCGCATCCTGCGCATGGAAGAGCCAGACGCCATCATGACTGCCTATGGCTCTCTGACGGCTTTGGACGTCACCAAGAAGCTCTTGGCCGATGGGATCTTGAGCCGGATGCAGATCCGGGTCTTGACCATCAATGAAAAAGGAATTGCCATGAACAACCCGCAAAAGCGGGCTAAGTTCCTGGAAGCCAACCATCTGCCGATAGGCCAGTCTTGGTTTTTGGACTCCCTTGGCTTGAAGAACGATGAGCACCTGGCTGAGCAGCTGGAGAACAAGCTGGACTTTCCAATTCTTCTGACTAAGAAGTACTTCTATGAGCATGACCAGCACATCAGCTTCAAGAGCAGTCAGGACTTGGCCAAGTACCTTTGGCAGGAGAGCTTGGACAAGGACTTTAAGACCACCAGCTACCGGATGACGGAAGACTTGTCCAACTGGGAAGAAGTCATCGTTGACCTGCTGCGCGATGAGGACGGCAACTTCTGCTTCGTCGGAGCGACTGGGTCGCTTGAGCCGGTTGGCATCGATTCTGGCGACAGCGTCCTGATCAAGCCGCTGCTGACCTTGAACAATGACCAGGTGCAGCTGCTTCGGGCAGATGCCCAGAAAATCGCCAATTCCTTGAAGCTGGTCGGTTTTTTGAGCGTGCACTTTGCCGTTGCCCACCATGGGACGGAAATGACCCGCAAGGTCCTGGCCGTCAAGCCGCGCTTGACCCGAACGGCCGTTTTTGACCAAAAGAGCAGCCTCTACAGCATTGGCTACGTCCTGGCCAAGATTGCCATCGGCTACCGCTTGAACGAAATTACCGATCCGGCAACCGATCTCTGCGCGGCAATTGAGCCAGTTTGGGACGCGGTCAGCATCAAGGTGCCATTCTGGTCTTTTGCCAAGACCGGCTACAACCACTACCAATTGGGCAAGCGGATGCAGTCAACGGGGGAAGCCGTGGGGATTGGCCGCAACTTTGAAAGTGCCTTTTTCAAGGCCTTGATTTCTTCAAATGACCTAGAATTGATGTGGTCGGTTTTTGTCAGCGAAAGTCAAAAGAGCGAAGACGAGATTCTCAGCGACTTGACCCACCCGACCGAAATGCACGTCATCCAGCTGCTGGCGGCCCTTTACAAGGACATCAGCTACCAAAAGCTGTCGAATGCCCTGAATATCCACCCCGTCTATTACCAGAAGCTGAAGTATCTGATCAAGATTGGGCGGGACATCAAGCATGCCAAGGAGCTGGACCATGACCTCCTGCTGAAGGCCAAGATCCGGGGCTTTTCAAGCGACCTTTTGGCCAAATTGACGGGCATGGACGTCCATGACGTCTACCCGCTCTTGAAAGAGAAGGGGGTTGAGCCGGCCTTCTCCGCCATTGACGACAGCGCTGGGGTCTACCAGCCGAAAGTGAAGGTCTACTACCAGACCTACGGGGTGGAAAGCGAGCTTGACTTCAAGCACGAGGAGCATGGCAAGCCGAAGGTCTTGGTGTTGGGGATGCTGCCATTTCAGGTTTCCGTCACCAGCGAGTTTGACTACATGCTCTTCCATGCCCTGAAGGCCTTAAAGGCGGCTGGCTATGAGACGGTTCTCTTGTCCAACAATGACGAGGCGGCCTCTATGGACTACAGCTTGGCTGACCGGGTCTACTTTGAGCCGATCAACATGGACAGCATCATCACTATCTGCGAGGAAGAGGGGATCACTGACGTGGTCAGCCAGTTCTCTGGCAAGCAGGTTTCCGCCCTGCGTCCCGCCTTGCAGAACCACGGCTTCAAGCTGTTTGGCCAGCATGATATTGAAAAGATCATGCCTTTAAGCAGGTTCTTGGAAAAGCAGGAAGACGTCAACACCGTGCCGCACCTGGCTACGGACCAGTACCAGGCAGTCCTGGACTTTGTCCAGCAGACCGGCTATCCGGTCCTGGTCGGCGGCTTTCACGACAAGAGCAAGCAAAAGTCGGCCGTCGTCTATGACCTGCCAGCCTTGGAGAAATACTTTGCCGAAAACCGGGTTGACCAGTTTACGGTTTCCCAGTTTATTTCCGGCAAAAAGTATGAAATCACGGCCATCACGGATGGCGAATCCGTCACGATCCCGGGGATCGTTGAGCACTTGGAGCAGTCAGGCTCGCACGCGTCTGATTCCATCGCGGTCTTTGGCCCCCAGTACCTGTCCAAAGAAGAAGCTGAAAAGCTGAAGCAAGAGACGATCAAGGTGGTCAGCCGCTTTAAGTTGCGGGGAATTTTCAACCTCCACTACCTGGTGACCAGCAACAAGACCTACCTGCTTCAAGTCAAGACTTACGCCGGCCACAACCTGGCCTTTTTGTCCAAGTCCATGAACAAGGACCTGGTCGAATATGCCGTCAAAGTCTTGTCTGGAAGCAAGATCAGCGAGCTGGGCTATCCAAACGAAGTCTGGCCCGTGGACGAGTTCATCCACGTCAAGATGCCGGTCTTCTCCTACCTCAACTACAGTTCAGACAATACTTTTGACTCAAGGATGAAGTCGTCTGATGCCGTCATGGGCCGGGACACCCAATTAGCCAAGGCGCTCTATAAGGGATATGAGGCCAGCGAGCTCCACATTCCCAGCTATGGGACCATTTTCTTCTCCGTCAGCGATGAGGAGAAGCAGGAGGTGGCCAGCCTGGCCAAGCGCTTTGCCCGCTTGGGCTTCAAGATCACGGCCACGGAAGGGACGGCCAATATTTTAGCGGAAGCTGGGATCACGACGGGGGTGATCGCTAAAATCCAAGAAGGATCGCGGAATCTGCTGGAAAGAATTCGCAGCCACCGGATCGTAATGGTGGTCAACGTGGTCAACCTGTCGGACTCGGCCGTTGAAGACTCGATCAAGATCAAAGACCAGGCCTTAAAGACCCACATTCCGGTTTTCTCCAGTCTGGAGACGGTGCAGTTGATTCTTGACGTTCTGGAGTCTCTGGCCTTGACGACTCAGCCAATTTAATCGTATGATAATATGTAAATAAAAATATCAGATTATTTTAATTGTATTGTTTGATTTCGTTATTACTGGTTATATTTTTCCTTGATGATTCAGGAGGACATTGGCTCATGAGAGCAATTTTGACTACCGTTGGACAAGACAAGACCGGGATTATCGCCGGCGTCAGCACCTTTTTGGCAGAAAGAGGGATCAATATCCTGGACCTGTCGCAGACGATCATGAAGGGCTACTTCACGATGATGATGGTTGTCGATGTTGACGACAGCGCTGACTTCTCAGCCTTAAGCAGCGACTTGACCGGCCTGGGCAAGAAGATGGGCGTTGAAATCAACATCCGCAACGAAAAGATGTACGCTGCCATGCATGAATTGAGTGGAGGTCTGGACTAATGGACATTCGTCGCATTATGGAAACGGTCAATATGATCGACAATGAAAACCTCGACTTGCGGACGACCACGATGGGGATTTCCTTGCTTGACTGTATTGACAGCGACAGCGACCGCGCCTGCCAAAAGATTTATGACAAGATTACGACCAAGGCGGAGAACCTGGTCAAGGTAGCCAAGGATCTGGAAACCGAATACGGAATCCCGATCGCCAACAAGCGGATCACGGTCACGCCGATTGCCTTGATTGCCGCAGCTTCAGGCGACAAGGACTACGTCAAGTATGCCATTACCTTGGACAAGGCGGCCAAGGCCGTTGGCGTGGACCTGATTGGCGGCTTTTCCGCCTTGGTGCACAAGGGCTACCAAAGCGGGGACCGGGTCTTGATCGAATCCATTCCCCAAGCCTTAGCTGAGACTGAGCGCGTCTGTGCCAGCGTCAACGTCGGCTCTACCAGAAGCGGGATCAACATGGATGCCGTTGCCCAAATGGGCGACATCGTCATTCAAAATGAAAAGATCAACCCTCTGCAAAACGGCAACCTGGTCATCTTCTGCAACGCCGTTGAAGACAACCCGTTCATGGCCGGGGGCTTTCACGGGGTAGGGGAAGCAGACGTGGCCTTGAACGTTGGCGTCTCCGGCCCTGGCGTGGTCAAGACGGCTTTGGAAAAGGTCCGCGGGGAATCAATGGACGTGGTGGCCGAGACTATCAAGCAGACTGCCTTCAAGGTAACCAGAATGGGACAATTGGTGGGCCAGGAAGCTTCCAAGCGCCTGGGCGTTGACTTTGGGATCGTGGACTTGTCACTGGCGCCAACGCCAGCGCAAGGCGACTCAGTTGCCAACATCCTGGAAGAGATTGGCTTGGAATCCGTTGGAACCCATGGCACCACGGCGGCTTTGGCCATGCTGAACGACGCCGTCAAGAAGGGCGGCATCATGGCCTGCTCTCACGTCGGCGGCCTGTCCGGCGCCTTCATTCCAGAATCAGAAGACGCCGGCATGATCGCGGCGGCTGAAAAGGGCATCCTGACGGTTGACAAGCTGGAAGCCATGACGGCCGTCTGCTCTGTTGGCCTGGACATGATTGCCGTGCCAGGGGACACCCCAAGCGAGACGATCAGTGCCATGATTGCCGATGAGGCAGCGATTGGGATGATCAACAACAAGACCACTGCCGTCCGGGTCATTCCAGTTCCGGGCAAGGACGTGGGCGACTCCATCGAATTTGGCGGCCTCTTTGGCTACGCGCCAATCATGCCGGTGCACAAGGAATCAAGCGCCAAGATGATCCACCGCGGCGGCCGGATTCCTGCCCCAGTTCACAGCTTTAAGAACTAGGAGCGCTAACCGCTAGCTAAAGAATGAACAAAAAACGTCACTGAGCAAAGCTCAGTGACGTTTTTGCATGCAATGCTTTTGTTTTAGTCTTTGGCTTTCTTAGCCAGGATCGCTTCTTCATCGGGCGTGACCTCAATTGAGTTCTGCCCGGTGTAGATAACGAAGCCAGGCTTGGCGCCATTTGGCTTCTTGATCCGCTTGACCTGAATATAGTCGACTTGGACGTGGGAGCCATGTCTGGCCTTAGAGAAGTAAGCGGCGATTTCGGCTGCTTCCTTGATGTCCTGGTCAGTCGGCTGGCTGTCTTGCAGGATCACGTGGGAGCCAGGGATGTTCTTGACGTGGAACCAGTAGTCGCGCTTGTCGGCCTTCTTTAAAGTCAGCCAGTCGTTTTGCAGGTTGTTCTTGCCCACCAGCAGCTGCTTGCCATCGGACAGGGTGAACTTGGCCAAATTCTTTTCGCTGATCTTGCGCCGGCGCTGCTTTCTTTGCGTTTGCTTGAGATAGCCTTGGGCAACCAGCTCATCCTTGATCTGGTCAATGTCCTGGGGATCGGCGTTGTCGATTTCCGTCTGTACGGAATCCAGATAGCGCAGGCTGTCTTCAGAAATGGCGATCTGCTCTTGCACGTGCTTGATGGAGTCACGCATCTTCTTGTAGCGCTTGAAGTATTTCTGGGCGTTCTTTTGCGGCGACAAGGCAGGATCAAGCTTGATCGTCATTGGCGAGTTGTTTTCATAATAGTTTGGCAGGTCGATCTTGGTCATCCCCGGCTTGACTTGGTTCAAGTAGGCCGTCAGCAGCTCCCCGCTGATTCTGAGGTTTTCCGAATTTTCAGCGGCGGCCAGTTGCTTGTTTAGCTTGCCAATCTTTTTGCTCAGCTTCTTGCGCTCGTTGCTGACGACGCGCTCAATTTGCTGGGAGCGCTGCTTGACCCAGTCCCGGTTGGCCTGGTAGGCGTAGAAGTCATCCAGAGCCTCGTTGAGCTGGCTGGCAGAGCTCTCCTTGGTCATTTCCAGGTGGTAGGGGAGGTAAGGGTAGATGCGGCGCTTGTGGCGCGGAGTAAGGAGAACGAATGCCCGGGGAGATTCAAACTGCTGGTAAAAGATCTTCAAGGAGCCATAGGAAAAGTCGTCTTCCAGGTAACCGGTCAGTTCCTTGCGGTCATCGCCGTCCAGTCCATCCATCTGCTTGGCAAAGTCGGCTGGGTCCGGGTACTTTTGCTTGAGCTGCTTAAAAGCCGCTTCGCTGAGCTGAAAGCCATTGATGCCAGGATTGAGGGGCGGCAGCTCATACTTGGCCTTGGGCAGAAGGAGGCGGACCCGGTTTTCGTCAGGGTTGATCCGCTTGAGCAGGTCGATGATTTTGCCATCCTGCTTGTTGTAAAGAATGACGTTTGAGTGGCGGCCCATCAGTTCAACTGACAGGACCAGCTGCATCTCATCCCCCAGCTCATTGCGGCCAGAGAAGGAGAAGTTGATGATCCGGCTTAAGCCGACCTGCTCGATGCCTTGCAGGACTGACCCTTCCAGGTACTTGCGCAGGACCATGACAAAGAGGGGAGCCACATCGGGGTTGGAGAAGGCTTCCTTAGTCAGGTAGACGCGTGGATACTCAGGATTAGCAGAGATCAAGAGCTGGCGGTTCTTGCGGTCTTTTCTGAAGACCAGAACCACATCGTTGTTGAAGGGCTGGTAAATCTTGGACAGGCGTCCGTCAATAATCTGGGGCGTCAGTTCTTTGAGCAGACTGTGGATAAATAAGCCATCAAAAGCCATCAAATCACCTCATAATAATTCATAAACATGCTTGAGTTGCCAACTTGCTGATAAGAAGCAGTTTAAAGCGCATTTTTTGCAATCAAATATTAATTTTAGCAAAAGGGGACTTTTAAGTCCACTTTCGCGCCCCTTCCTGCCCCCGGCTAGCAGCCATATCATAGCCGCGGCCACAATAACTGTAAAAAACAGGCTATAGATACATATCGCGTGTGTTGCTGGACAATTTTTTATGCTATAATCATCTTACGAAACTATGTATGGAAGGATTAGCAATGAAAATCGCATTAGTCACTGACAGCACCGCAAACTTGACCAAAGAAGAGGCCGCGGAAAACAATATTAAGGTAATTCCAATTCCAATCTACATCGACGGCAAGGAATACCTGGAAGGCGTTGACATTACGCCGGAACAGCTTTTTGAATCGCAAAGAAACGGTGCTGGCTTCCCATCAACTTCACAGCCAAAGATGGGGGATTTGATCAGCACTTTTGACCAGCTGCATGCTGAAGGCTATGAAGCGATCATCTACATCTGCCTGTCCAGCGGGATTTCCGGCTCATACAGCACTTTGATGGGAATCAAGCAAAGCAACCCTGAATACAACCTGTACCCTGTTGACTCACAGATCACTATCCGCCTGCAAGGCTATCAGGTCTTGGCAGCTGCCAAGATGATCGCGAAGGGGACCTACACCCCAGAGGAGATCGTGGCCAAATTGGCGGAAATCCGTTCAACGATCGATGAGCTCTTCATCGTCGACGACTTGAACAACTTGAGCCGGGGCGGACGCTTGAGCAACGCCAGTGCCTTCATTGGCTCCTTGCTCAACATCAAGCCGCTGCTGACCTTCAACGATGAAGCCAAGATCGTGGCTTATGACAAGGTGCGGTCAATGAAGCGGGCGGTCAAGAAGATCGAACAGGAAGCCTTGACCAAGATCAAGGCCCTGGACATTCCAGAAGACAAGCTGCGGATCTTGATCATCCAATCCAACGACGCCGCGCAAGCCCAGGAGGTCACCGACTTCTTCAAGGCTGAAGTGCCAAACGCCGTCTTTGAAACTGATGAATTCAGCCCGGTAATCGCGACCTACTTGGGTGAAAAGGCAATCGGGATCACTTGGATGATCGACGTTGACCAACTGGAATTCTAGTTCAAGTCAGCTTATGCAAAAACAAAAAGCCTCAGATTCTTAGTGAATCTGAGGCTTTTTGCTTGATGCTGAATTTGCTTACTTTTCGCGGGTCAAGAAGCGGACGCGGGTTACGGCTGGAATGGCGCTCAAGGTTTCCACGATGCTGTCGCGGGTCTTCTTGTCGACCTCGTCAATGTCGATCATCGTGTAGGCGTACTTGCCCTTGGCCTTGTTGACCAGGTTTTCGATGTTGATGCCGCGGCCAGCCAGGTTGGTTGAGATCTGCCCGATCATGTTGGGGATGTTCTTGTGGATCAGGGTGATCCGGTGGTCGCTTTCAAACGGCGCTGATACGTCAGGCAGGTTGACTGAGTTCTTGATGTTCCCCGTCTCCAAGAATTCGGTCGTCTCCCGGGCTGCCATCCGGGCACAGTTGATCTCAGCTTCAATGGTTGAGCCGCCAATGTGCGGCATGATGACGATGTTGTCGTGGTGCAGGATGGTTGCATCGCTGAAGTCAGTGTAGTACTTGCCCAGGCGGCCTTCATTCAAGGCTTCGACGACCGCCTTGTTGTCAACGATTCCCAGACGGGAGAAGTTGAGCAAGATGGTAGTTGGCTTCATCTGCGCGATCTTGGCGTCAGCAATCAAGCCAGTGGTTTCATCGTTCTTTGGCACGTGGACGGTGACAAAGTCAGCGTCAGTCACCGCGTCAGCAATGCTGCTTGCCCGTTTGATGCGGTCTGACAAGCGCCATGCGGCATCAACGGTCAGGTATGGGTCATAGCCGACAACCTTCATCCCCAGGTCAAGGCAGGCGTTGGCCACCAATGAGCCGACGTGACCCAAGCCGATTACGGCCACGGTCTTGCCCAGCAGCTCAGTCCCGTTGAAGTTGGTCTTCTCCTTTTCAGTCCGCAGAGTGATGTCGGCGCCAGGCTTGGCGTTGGCTGACCAGTTGGCAGCGGCCACGATGTTCCGGCTGGCAATGATCATTGAAGCCAGAACCAGTTCCTTGACCGCATTGGCATTGCCGCCTGGCGTGTTGAAGACGGCCGTCCCGTTTTCCAGGGCCTTGTCCAGGGGGATGTTGTTAAAGCCGGCCCCGCAGCGGGCGATCGCCTTCAAATTCTTTGGAAAGACGTGATCGTGCAGGTCGACTGACCGGATCATGTAGGCGTCGGCATCATCAGTCTGGTTGATGCGGTAGTTGTCGCCGAATTCGGCTAAGCCTTCCTTGGCAATGGCATTGTAAGTCTTAATCTGGTACATGGTTAGCTCCTTTGAAAATTTCCTAATAATCTAGCTGTTTGTCTGCTATGCTTTACTTGTGCTGGTCTTCAAATTCTTGGATGAAGTCACACAAAGCCTGAACGCCCGCAAGCGGCATCGCGTTGTAGATGCTTGCGCGCATCCCCCCAACCAAGCGGTGCCCCTTGAGGTTGAGCAGGTGGTGGGCAGCAGCTGCTTTGACGAATTCCTGGTCCAGTTCCTTGTCGCCAGTGACGAATGGCACGTTCATCAAGGACCGGCTGGCCGGGTCAACCTTGCTTGCAAACAAGTCGCTGGCTTCCAGGCAGTCATACAAGGTCTTGGCCTTTTCCTGGTTCAAGGCTTCAATGCCCTTTAAGCCGCCCTTGCTCTTGATCCACTTCAAGACTAGGCCTGCCACGTAGACTTGGAAGACTGGCGGCGTGTTCAAGGCTGACTTCTTCTTGGCTTCGGTCGCGTAGTCGAACAGTCCTGCCAAATCATCATTCTTGTGGACCCAGTCCTTCTTGAAGACGACGACCGTCAAGCCGGCAGGAGCCAGGTTCTTCTGGGCGCCTGCATAAATCAGGTCAAACTTGCTGAAGTCATACTGTTCGCCCAGGAAGTTTGATGACATGTCGGCAACCAAAGGCAGGTCCAGCTTAGGCACGGCGGCATCCCGGTAGGCCGTCCCCATGATCGTGTTGTTGGTCGTGATATGGAGGTAGTCGTAGTCATGAGTGAATTCAACGGGGATCTTTGGCACGGCAGTGTAGTTGTTGTCCTTCGCCGTTGCTACCGTGTCCACGCTCATGCCAGGAACCTTGCCGGCATCTTCAGCGGCTCTTTGGGCCCAGTGGCCGCTGTCAACGACCGCGATGCGGTGGAACTTTCTGGCCTGATTCAACGGCACCAGGGTGAATTGCTGAGTTGCCCCGCCTTGCAGGAAGAGGACGTCATACTTTTCCGGGTCAAGGCCCATGATTTCAAGCATGTCAGCCTTGGTTTCCTCATAAAGGTCCATGTAGAGAGGAGACCGGTGTGAGATCTCCATTACGCTCATTCCGCTGCCCTTGTAGTCAGGCAAGTCAGCTTTAATCTGGGCAATTACCTCTACGGGAAGCATGGCTGGTCCCGCCGCGAAGTTATAGGTCGTCATGATAACAAATCCTTTCTCAAAAAAGTCAATTCAATAATTTTCCAAAATCAAGCAAATAAGAACAACAGAAACAAAAAACAGAAGGCACTCAGCTTGCGTGAGCACCCTCTGTCTTGCAAATGTTATGTTGGAGTTGTTACAGGCCTCACTGTTTACTGTTGATGCTTAAGTAGTGAAAGGCCATCACAAATTGCAGCCTTCTACTTGGGGGAAGAAGACTGGGAGGAGGAACGATGTTGTGGATGTTTGTGTAAGTTCAGTAACATAATCAATTCTCCCTTCAATGTGATTGCTTTTATTATAAAATACAAATTAGAAAAGTCAACATCTTTTTAATTTTGGTATAATATTTTTGTACGAAAAGAAGAAAATCATTCTGCAAGCTACTCAAGGAGGAGCATATGACTACTTTTTACATCGTCCGTCATGGACAAACTGCCGCCAACAAGGCGGGCCTCAAGCAAGGGACGATCAACAGTCCGCAAACCTACTTGACCAGTCTGGGCAAGGAGCAAGCCGCCAATCTGGCGGCCCATTTCGATATCAGCGGCTTTGACCGCATCTACGTCTCCCCCCTGGTCCGCACCCAGGAGACAGCCAAGATCCTCAATGAAAAGGCCCAGCTGCCCCTTGAGCTGGATGAACGGCTCCTGGAGATCTCTTATGGCTCATGGGATGGCCAGGTCAACGCTGAATTAATGGCGCAATATCCGCAGTACTTCTCCAGTCTGGTCAACGATGTCGTTGAAGACTACGTCCATGGGGCAAGAGGGGCTGAGAGCTTCAAGCACGTTGAAAGGCGGGTCGCTGACTTTACGGCCGAAATTTCCCGCGAGCACCCTAATGAAAAGATCGTGGTCGTGACTCATGGCTTCACGGTCCGCTCTTTTGCCATCAACGCCACCAATGGCAGCGGCTTGGAGATCCTTGAGCCAGACAACTGCTCGGTAACCAAAATCATGGTCGACCCGCTCACGCAAAAGCAGCACTTGGTCTACTACAACCGGATTGCTGACAGCGTGTTCTAAATTTCTTTCCAAAGACCTGCTTAAACTAAAAACCAACTCAAGCTGTCGCTTGGGCTGGTTTCATTTTCTCATAATGGAATTATTTCAGTTCCCCGTTTTCCAGGGTCAAGGTCCGGTCATAGACCAAGCCAGGAATGTCATCATGACTGGCAACGACTACTGCCTTGCCTTCGGCTTTCAGCCGTTCCAGCAAGTCGACAAACTGCTTGACGCCTTTCTTGTCGATGCCCCGGGTTGGCTCATCCAAAAGAATAATGTTTTGGTCTTCCATGATGGCTTGGACGATGCCGACTTTCTGCCGCATGCCGATGGAGTATTTGCCAATAGCTTGCCGGCTGTTCGGGTCCAGATCAAAATCGGTGAGGAGCTTCTTGACCTTGTCGGCCTGGAATTTGTGGTGGACATTGGCCAAGAAACGAAGGTTGTCCCAGGCGGTTTCATATTCCAGAAAGCCGGGGTTCTCGATCAAGGCACCGATCACGTCGCCGGAGTCCAGGCTGACCGTGCCACTGTCGGCCTTAAGCAGGCCGGTGATGATCTTGAATAAAGTTGACTTGCCTGACCCATTGATCCCAACGATGTGGATCAATTCACCAGGCTTGACGGTTAATGAGACGTCTTTTAGGACATCGGCGTCTTTAAATTTCTTGCTGACATGAGTAACCTGTAACATTTTTCCTCCAAAAGCAAAAATCAGAAGTAGATATAGTGGGTGGCCCGGTACAAGGGGTCAAAGAGAATACTGTACTTGGACAAAAGGGTGGACTGCTCCAAATTATAGTGATAGAGCATGATCACGGCAATGGCGATAATGAAGATCAGCCAGGGGTGGCTGACACGTAAGCTCAAAATCATGAAGAAAGCACACAGGGCAAAGCAGAGCAGGTGCAAGAAGAGGAGCAGACTGCCCAGGGCCGGACTACCCCATCTGAAGTAGTGGCGAACGCCCAGCAGATAGGGGAGAGCCAAGCCAACCGTCATGACTAGGATGTCCAGTAGAATCAACTGGAGCAGCTTCTTTACCAGTCCAGTTTCAGCTTGGCGGATGCCAAGAAAGACAGCGATTGGACGGACTTTGAGAATCTGCCCGAAAATGATCAAGAGGATAAAGGTTTGCAGATATAGGGAAAGCAGGTTGTTGTATAAGAAAAAGTAGACAATATCTCTTTCCTTGATGGCGTGCAGTGTATAGATGCTGGCAGCAACAGACAGGATGAAGATCAAGGCCAGGCTAAGTCGACGGAAACGTTTGGTTTGTGGCAGAAGCTCGAGGTCAATATCAGCCATTTTGCACCTTCTTCAGATACCAAAATCTGATTAGGCCGGCAGCTATCAGCAGGCAGGTGGCCAGGGTCAAGAAGTAAAGACCGTAGACGTTGACTGGCTGGTGAGCATTCACGAATGATAACAGGCCTGGAGACATGATATTTGGCAGGAAAAGCATATCTGACAAGATCAATAAAGGACCGCTGTTGGCAGTTATAAGTGTAGGAGTTAAGATACAGATCAACATAATAATAGTACCGCTTACCAAGTACAGGCTGTTTTTCTTGATCCAAAGGCCAACGGCAAGAATTAGTAGGGAGAAGCCACCCCAGCCGATGGCAGACATTAAAACATACAGAACTAAAGCTACTAGGCTATTCTGTGAAAGAGAAACGCCGCCGGAATTGTCCCAAAGGAAAAAACTGGGATTTTGGTAGACAAAAGGACTGTAAAAGAGACTAATGATAATCATCTGATAGACGTTGATCAGAATAGCCAGACCAAAGCCAGTGCCAAAGGCTCTTAGGCAGGCAGTTTTAAGATAGCCTTGATAGCCCGACCGCTGCTGGTAATTTGAAAACGAATTATTGTTTTTGGTAAAGACGGCGAGCGCTGATCCTAATACAGGTATCAATGAAAATTCAAATAGGTATAGAGAGAAGGCATCGTCTAACACGCCGCCAAACTGAATACCGAAAAACATATACAAGAAGTTGTCAGGATCAAAACGTACTATCTTGTTTTGACCGATTTCATAAAAAATCTGCCAGGTTACCAATATTAGATAAAGGCAAACCAGAGATACAGCAATTTTTCTTGAACGACTCAATTTATGCTCCTTCAAAAACAAAAGAGGGGCTGAACGCCCCTCTTATTTTATTTATAGTCCGCACTGAAGTGCAGCTTTACTCTGGTTGTATTTGGCTCATAGCTTTGAGAACGAACATCGGCGTAATAATGGTAGCCTTTTTTACCAGAGTTGTTATTGGCTCTTGTAGTATGATTCAATTTCAATGGAACTGTGCCAGATCTTGTGGCCGCCTTGTTATTAATCAAGTGAACTTTATAGCCAAAGTTTGCCGGTAATGCGTCACCATTGAAAGACGCGTAATTGGAGTTGGTCATCTTTTTGTTTGGACTGCCATAAGAGCTCCAACGACCATGATCGCTAACGGTTTCTGAACTGATTGTCCAGTATGCTTTGCCTGAGGCAGAAACAACAGTAACGCCTAATACAAAGACAGTGGCTAAAGGAACTAAGACTTTGAGTAAAAGCTTACTCATTCAAAACATCTTCTTTCTTAAAACCAACTCAATGGTAGCACGGTTGAATATTTTGTCAATATTTTTGGCGAATTTTGCAACAAATTTGAATTCTCGATGAATAGAGAAGACCAACCAAGCTATCTTGAGTCGGTCTTTTAAAAAACATTTGGAGCAGCTTCTTTACCAGTCCAGTTTCAGCCTGGCGGATGCCAAGAAAGACAGCGATTGGACGGACTTTGAGAATCTGCCCGAAAATGATCAAGAGGATAAAGGTCTTAAACTTCCCACTTACAAAAGTGGGCTTGTACCTTGAAAATTCAATAGTTTAGTCAATAAAAAAGCACAAGGCCTTTGTTCGCTTGATATAATTCAACTACAACATCATCAATATCAAACGAAAGGCTTGTGCTATGTCTAGTTTACCATCATTCGATACCAAAAACGAACCCCAAATTTC